>NZ_JBEXGU010000015.1:0-90861 GCF_040607515.1 Streptosporangium sp. NPDC005286
GCGTGCTGGTCATCGGCCTGCTCAAGCGGCCTTTCGCCTACGTCGCGGGAAGCCTGGTCCAGGTGCCCGCCGCACCCGCCCCGCGAGAAGGGCCGGAAGCCCGCCTCGCCCGGGGAGAGAACCGACGTTGACCGGGAAGGAGCCGACGTTGAACATCGCGGCACCGGCGAGACCCACACCGCCCCGCACCCCTCGACGCAGGCTCGCGGCCTTCCTGCACCGGCACGCGGGCGTGCGGCTCTCGCTGCTGCTGTCGGCCCCCGCGCTCTGGCTCGGCCTCGCCTATCTCGGCGCGCTGGCCGCCCTGTTCGTGACGGCCTTCTGGAGCACCGACACCTTCACCGGCGACCTGGTCAGGGTGCCGACCTGGGGGAACTTCCAGGACCTGCTCACCGCCGACGTCTACCGTACGATCGCGCTGCGCTCGGTGGGCGTGGCGGTCGCGGTGACGCTGATCGACCTGCTGATCGCCTTCCCGATGGCGTTCGCGATGGCCAAGCTGGCCTCGCCGCGCGCCCAGCGCTGGCTGGTGATCGCCGTGCTCACCCCGCTCTGGGCCTCCTACCTGGTCAAGGCGTACGCCTGGCGGGTGATGCTCGGCTCCGAGGGCCTTCTCGGCTGGGGGTACGGGCTGACCGCCACCGTCCTCACCCTGTCCTACCTGTGGTTGCCGTACATGATCCTGCCGATTTACGCGGGGCTGGAGCGGCTGCCGGACTCGCTGCTGGACGCCGCCGGAGACCTCGGGGCGCGTGGCTGGCGGACGTTTCGCACCGTGGTGTGGCCGCTCGCCCTCCCCGCCGTGCTCGCGGGCTCGGTCTTCACGTTCTCGCTGTCGCTCGGCGACTACATCACCGTGAAGATCGTGGGCGGCACCTCGCAGCTGATCGGCAACGTCGTCTACGACAACATCGGCGCGGCCAACAACCTCCCCTTCGCCGCCGCGGTCGCCACCGTCCCCGTGATGATCATGCTGGTCTACCTCGCCGCGGTCCGCCGCACCGGCGCCCTGGAGAACCTGTGAACCTGTCCCGTACGGCGCGCACGGCGCTGTGGGCCATGCTGGCCGCCGGGCTCGGCGTCGTCTACGTTCCGCTGCTGATCGTGGTGCTCAACTCCTTCAACACCGACCGGACGTTCGCCTGGCCGCCCAGCGGGTTCACCGTGCGGTGGTGGGAGGCGGCGTGGAACTCCACCGGCGTGCGCGACGCGCTGTGGACCTCGGTCCAGGCGGGGGCGGGCGCCACGGTGATCGCCCTGGTGCTCGGCACGATGGTGGCCTTCGCGATCCAGCGCTACGACTTCTTCGGCAAGAACGCGGTCTCGCTGCTGGTCCTGCTGCCGATCGCGCTGCCCGGCATCGTCACCGGCATCGCGCTCAACAACGCCTTTCGTGCGGTGCTGAGCCCGTTCGGGGTGAGTCTGGGGCTGTTCACCGTGATCGTCGGGCACGCCACCTTCTGTGTGGTGACCGTCTACAACAACGTGCTGGCCAGGCTGCGGCGTACGGGCACCTCCCTGGAGGAGGCCTCGGCCGATCTGGGCGCCGACACCTTCACCACGTTCCGGCTGGTCACCTTCCCGATGATGCGCTCGGCACTGCTCGCGGGCGGGCTGCTGGCCTTCGCCCTGTCCTTCGACGAGATCATCGTGACCACGTTCACCGCCGGGGCCGGGGTCAGGACCCTGCCTCTGTGGATCTTCGAGAACCTGTTCCGCCCCAACCAGGCGCCCGTGGTCAACGTGGTCGCCGCGGCTCTCATCGTCGCCTCGGTCGTCCCGATCTATCTTGCCCAGCGCCTGTCGGGCGGTGACGCGGGAGTCCGCTGAGCGGGGACGGCTCAGCGGGCGCGGTCGTCGTCGAGCACGTCGGCGGCGTGGACGACGATCCTGGGGTCGGGGGTGCCGACGACCTCGTGGTCCTTGTTCTCGTATTCGAAAAGGCTCAGGACGTGGCGCATGGCCTCGACCCTGGCCCGCTTCTTGTCATTGCTCTTGATCACCGTCCACGGGGCCTCCTCGGTGTCGGTGTGGACGAACATGTCCTCCTTGGCGGCGGTGTACTCCTCCCATTTGTCGAGCGACTGCAGGTCCATCGGCGACAGCTTCCACTGCCGTACCGGATCGACCTGGCGGATCACGAACCGGGTGCGCTGCTCGGAACGCGAGACCGAGAACCAGAACTTCACCAGGTGGATGCCGTCGCGGACGAGCATCCGCTCGAACTCGGGCGCCTGTTCCAGGAACTCCAGGTACTCCCCGGGAGTGCAGAAGCCCATCACCCGCTCGACCCCGGCGCGGTTGTACCAGGAACGGTCGAAGAAGACCATCTCTCCGGCGGACGGCAGGTGGTAGACGTAGCGCTGGAAGTACCACTGGGTGTTCTCGCGCTCGCTCGGCTTCTCCAGCGCCACCACGTTCGCCCCACGGGGGTTGAGGTGCTCCATGAACCGCTTGATCGTGCCGCCCTTGCCCGCCGCGTCGCGCCCCTCGAAGAGGACGACCAGGCGTCCCCCGGTGTCCTTGATCCAGTACTGGAGCTTGAGCAGCTCGATCTGGAGCAGCCGCTTGAGCCGGTCGTACTCGGTCCGGTTCATCCGTTCCCCGTAGGGATACTTCTCCCGCCAGGTGTCGACGGGGGTGCCGTCCAGGCGGATCAGAACGGGGTCGTCGTCGTCATCGTCGTCGACCCGCAGGTTGGACAGGTCATCGAGCAGGTCCCCGCGGGCCAGCGCCGAACGGAGGTCCAGAACGGGGAACCGCTCCTCCGCGGGCTCCGCCTCTGCCATCGTTCCCTTCCCCTCGGGCGGACATGGGATCCGCCCTCGTCCTGCCCCCTACCTCGCTTTGAGCAGGCTAATCATCGGCGGGCGGTCCGGTTTGCACCGATCTCGTTCGGCGCCGTATAAAACCTACTAAACAAGTAGGTCTTGACGGGATTATGAGCGTGTGTTGAAGTGATGTCATGCGCCCAGAGCTCCGGCCGACGGTCCGCGGGCACATCGACCCGCGCCCCCTCCGCCTCCCCTCGTGTCACCGCTGACCTTCTGACGATTCGCCGGCGACGCCCCCCTCGCGCCCGTCCCCCTCCTCCTGGACGAACCAGCCAGAAAGGCCTCAACCATGCCCGTCGAATTCTCAGGCACCGACGGCGGTGACACGCACGGAGCCGCCGCGAAGGCGGCGAAGGCACCGCCCCCCGCCCCGGCGGCGGGCGCCCGGGTGCGCACCCACCGCGGGTACGGGGGGAACCGGGTGCTGCTCGCCTCCACCACCGCCCGGACCGCCACCCTCCCGGCGGGCGGAGCACCGGGCGACAGGGGAGACGCGAGAGAGACAGGGACCGGCGAGCCTCCGCCGAAGGTGGTCACCACCCGTCACCCCTGGCGGTGGGTGGCGGCCGCGGGCATCGCGGTGCTGCTGGCCATGGTGGCCAGCGCGCTGATCACCAACCCGGCCTGGGAGTGGGAGGTGGTCGGGGAATACCTGTTCGCCCCCTCCGTGCTGCGGGCCGTCGTCTTCACGCTGGAGCTGACCGCGCTGGGGATCGTCTTCGGCTTCCTGCTCGGCACCGTCCTGGCGCTCATGCGGTTGTCGAGGAACCCGCTGCTCAACTCGGTCGCCTGGGGCTACATCGCCCTGTTCCGGTCGGTCCCGCTGATCCTGCAGCTGCTGTTCTGGTACAACCTGGCCCTGCTGTATCCGAGAATCTCCTTCGGCGTGCCGTTCGGCCCGGCGTTCTTCGACATCGGCACGATGGACCTGATCGGCCCGGTCACCGCCGCCGCGCTCGGCCTCGCGCTGCACCAGGCCGCCTACGCCGCGGAGATCGTCCGGGCGGGGCTGCTCTCGGTGGACCACGGCCAGCGGGAGGCCGCCGCCGCACTGGGCATCCCCAGGACCAGGCAGCTGTTCCGGATCGTCCTGCCGCAGGCCATGCGGTCGATCGTGCCGACCGCGGGTAACGAGATCATCGGCCTGGTCAAGGGCACCTCGGTCGTCTACATCATGGCCCTGCCCGAGCTCTTCTACCAGGTACAGGTCATCTACAACCGCAACGGCCGGGTCATCGCCCTGCTGCTGGTCGCGACCATCTGGTACCTCGTCATGACCTCGGTGATGTCCGTCGCGCAGCACTACATCGAGCGGTACTACGGCAGGGGCCGCGCATGAGCACCGCGATGGTCGAACTGCGGGGCGTGCACAAGAGTTTCGGGTCGCTTGAAGTGCTGCGCGGGGTGGACCTGCGGGTCGACCCCGGCGAGGTCACGGTGATCCTGGGCCCGTCGGGGTCGGGCAAGTCGACGCTACTGCGCACCGTCAACCACCTGGAGAAGGTGGACAGCGGGTCGATCAGCGTCGACGGCGAGCTGGTCGGCTACCGCAGGGTCGGCGACCGGCTGTACGAACTGCCCGAGCGCGAGATCCTCCGGCAGCGAACCAAGATCGGTTTCGTCTTCCAGAACTTCAACCTCTTCCCGCACCTGACCGTGCACCAGAACGTCACCGAGGCGCCCCTTTCGGCCCAGCGCAGGCCGAAGGCGGAGGTGAACGCGCTGGCGACCCGGCTGCTTGAGCGCGTCGGGCTCGCCGACAAGGCCCACTCCTACCCCGGCAGGCTCTCCGGCGGCCAGCAGCAGCGGGTGGCCATCGCCCGCGCCCTGGCCCTGGAGCCCAAGGTCATCCTCTTCGACGAGCCGACGTCCGCGCTGGACCCCGAACTCGTCGGTGAGGTGCTCGACACGGTGAAGGACCTCGCCGGGAGCGGCACCACCATGATCGTCGTCACCCACGAGGTCGGCTTCGCCCGCGAGGTCGCCGACACGGTGGTCTTCATGGACGAGGGCCGGATCGTCGAGCAGGGCCCTCCCGCCGAGGTGCTGGACGCCCCCAGGCACGAGCGAACCCGTCTTTTTCTCAGCAAGGTCCTCTGACCCCGCCCAACCTGAACAAGGATCGACATGTCGTTCATATCGAGGCTCGCCCCCGCCGCCATCGCCCTGCCTCTCCTCCTCGCCGCCGCCTGCGGCACCGCCGAGCCCTCCGCCGGCACCACCGACAGTGCCGCGGTCCCATCCGCCGCCCCGTCCACGGCCGGCGGAGTCAGGATCAACACCTCGCCGGAGCAGAACCGGATCCGCGCCGACAAGGTGGACGCGATCGCCGCCAAGGTCCCCGAGGCGATCCGGTCCAAGGGCGAGCTCATCGTGGGCTTCAACGGCGAGGGCGCGCCGCCCCTGGTGTCCCTGGCCGACGACGACACCACCCTGATCGGGGTGGAGACCGATATCGCCCATCTGATCGCCGACGTGCTGGGCCTGAAGGTGCGGGAGGAGAACACCTCCTGGGAGAACCTGTTCCTGGCCGTCAAGTCCGGCAAGTACCACGCGGTGCTCAACAATGTCACGGTGACCGAGGAGCGCAAGGACATCTACGACTTCGCCACCTACCGGGTGGACCAGCTCGCCTGGCAGGTGGGCGCCTCCAGCCCGATCACCAAGATCGAGAAGCCCGCCGACATCGCCGGGCTGAACGTGTCGGTCGGATCGGGCACCAACCAGGAGAAGATCCTGCTGGAGTGGGACGCGCAGAACCAGAAGGCCGGGCTCAAGGCCGCGCAGATCCAGTACTACCAGAAGTACGGCGACGTCCTGCTCGCCCTGAAATCCGGCCGCATCCAGGCCTACCTGGGCCCGAACCCGCCCATCGCCTACCAGGTCGCCGTCGGCGGCGACAGCAGGATCGTCGGGACGCTCTCGGGCGGCGGGTCGGTCGAGGGCCTGATCGCGGTCATGACCCTGAAGGGCAACGGCCTGGTCCAGCCGGTCAACGAGGCGATCAACACGCTGATCGAGAACGGCAGGTATCTTGAGGTGCTCAAGCGCTGGGGCCTGGAGAACGAGGCGCTGCCCAAGTCGCTGATCAACCCGCCCGGCCTGCCGAGGCAGCCCAAGTGACGGTCGACTCCACCAGGCCCGCCCCCGGAGCCGAGAACATCCTCCGGACGACACCCCTGCCACGACGGACCGGCACAACCGTCGAGGTGCACCACGTGGCCGTCCGCGACCCGCGGGTCAGGCCGCTCCTTGAGGACCTGCACGCCGAGTACAACAGCCGGTACGGCCCCAACGAGGAGATCAACCGCTACCCCGACGAGCGGTTCGCCCCTGAGCAGGGGGGTGCGTTCCTCATTCTCGCCGAGGACGGACAGACCGTCGCCGGGGGCGCGTTCTTCCGCCGCGACGAGGAGACCGCCGAGCTCAAGCGGATCTGGACCCACCCGGACCACCGGCGGCGCGGCCTGGGCGTCGCCGTCGTCCGGGAGCTGGAGCGGGAGGCCGCACGGCAGGGCTACCGCAGGATCTACCTGACCACCGGTCCCCGCCAGCCCGAGGCCGCCGGGCTGTATCTCGCGACCGGATACACCCCGCTCTACGACCAGGACGCCGATCCCGAGACGATCGGCCCCCACCCCTTCGAGAAGACCATCCGGGAAGCGCGGACCGGCTGACCGTGCCACCGCCCGCCGGGGAGCGCCGGAGAGGACGTCTGCCGGACACCGACCGCCCCGACTTCCTAGGAACGGGCCGACGAGACCCAGGAGGCGTACAGGTCGGCGTAGACGCCCGGCTGCCGTACCAGCTCGGCGTGCGGGCCGCGCTGCACGATCCGGCCCCGGTCGAAGACGAACACCTCGTCGGCCGCCTCGGCGGTGGAGAGCCGGTGGGCGATGGAGACGGCGGTGCGGCCCCGGGTGACCCCCTCCAGGGCGCGGGCCAGCCGTACCTCCGTCGCCGGGTCCACCGCGGAGGTGGCCTCGTCCAGCAGCAGCAGGTCGGGATCCGCCAGGTAGGCGCGGGCGAGCGCGACGAGCTGGCGCTCGCCGGCCGACAGCGACTCGCCGCGCTGGCCCACCCTGGTCGACAGGTCGGCGGGCAGCCCCTCCAGCCAGTCGGCGAGCCCCAGCTCGGTCATGGCCAGCCGGATCTCCTCCTCGGTCGCCGAGGGGCGGCCGAAGGCGATGTTCTCGGCCAGGGTGCCGTCGAACAGGAACCCGTCCTGCGGGACCATGACGATGCGCCGGCGCAGCGAGGAGAACCTGACGGTCCGCAGGTCGTGGCCGTCCACCGTGATCCGTCCCGAGACGGGGTCCATCAGGCGGGTGAGCAGCTTGGCGAAGGTGGTCTTGCCGGAACCGGTCTCCCCCACCACGGCGATCCGCGAGCGGGGCGGGATGTCCGCCGAGACCTCGTGCAGCACCGGCACCCCGCCGGGATAGGCGAACCCGACGTTCTCGAAGGAGACCGAGATGGGGCCGCGCGGCAGCTCGACGCCCTCCGGGCCGGGGTCGGCGACGTCGGGCGGGGTGTCGAGCACGCCGAGGATGCGCCGCCATCCTGCGACGGCGTTCTGCGCCTCGTTGAGCACCTCGGTGGCGATCTGCATCGGCGAGACGAAGAGCGTGATGAGGAACAGGAAGGCGACCAGGCTCCCCACGCTGATCTCGCCGGCCAGGCCGAGCCGCACCCCGACCAGCACCACGGCGGCCAGGGCCACCGAGGCGACGATCTCGGTCAGCGGGAACACCGTCGCGACGATCCGCTGGGTGCGGGCCTGCGCCGCCTTGTTGGCGTCGATCGCGACGTCGAGCCTTTCCGCCGTACGGGCCTCGGAGCCGTGGGCCCTGATCACCGCGGCGCCCACCACCGACTCGCTGACCGCCGAGAGCATGTCGCCGGTGCGCTCGCGGACCCGGGTGTAGGCGCCGGAGAGCCACCGCTGGAAGCGCGGCAGCACGACCATGAGCGGCAGGAAGCAGGCCCACACCACCAGGGTGAGCTGCCAGGAGTAGACGAACATCAGCACGGTGGCGACCAGGAGCTGCCCCGGGGTGATGATGATCATCAGCCCGCCCCACTGCATGAACGTGCTGATCTGGTCGACATCGCCGGTGACCCGGGAGACGAGGGCGCCGCGCCGCTCGGAGTTCTGGGTGAGCACCGACAGGTCGTGCACGTGCCGGAATCCGCGCACCCTGAGCGCGGCCAGGGAGGACTCGGTGGCCCGGTAGAGGCGGACGTTCATCAGGTATCCACACAGCGCGGTGAGCGCCACGGCGGCGGCGCACAGCAGCACCGCGGTGCGCACGTAGGCCAGGTCGGGGGTCGCTCCGCCGAGCCCGGTGTCGATGGTCTGCTGGACCGCGATCGGTACGATGATCTTGCCGACCGTGGCGACCACGGCCAGCACGAGCGTTCCGGCCAGCCCCTTGCGGAACTCCGGCGTGAGTGACAGCCCGTGTCTGACGGTGGCCACCCCGGAACGCTCGACCCCCTGAAGCGAGCTCAAGCGCTGACCTCTTCCTCTTGCTCGGCGTCGAGCGCCTCGCGCTCGGCTTCCTGACGTTCGTAGGCGGTGACCAGATTGCGGTAGCCCGCGCAGCGGGCGAGCAGCTCCGCGTGGCCGCCCCGGTCGACGACCCGGCCGTGCTCCAGGTAGACGACCTCGTCGGCCAGGGCGATGGTGGCCATCCGGTAGGCGATGACGACCACCGTGGAGGCCTGGGCCGCGTCCCTCAGCCCGTACAGGATCCTGGCCTCGACCTGCGGGTCGACGCTGGAGGTGGCGTCGTCCAGGACGAGCAGCCGGGGGCGGCGCACCAGCGCGCGGGCCAGCGCGATCCGCTGGCGCTGGCCACCGGAGAGGCTGGTGCCGCGCTCGCCGACCTTGGTGTCCAGCCCCGAGGGAAGGGCGCTGACGAACCCCTCGGCCTGGGCCAGGCGCAGCGCCGCCCAGACGTCCTCGTCGCCGACCGGCAGGCCGAGGGTGACGTTGCCCCGTACGGTGTCGTCGAACAGGAACGTCTGCTGCGGCACCAACGCCACCGCGTCGCTGACCCCGCCCCTGGTGACCTCGCGCAGGTCCGTGCCGTCCAGCAGGACGGTGCCCCGCGCCGGATCGACCAGGCGGACGAAGGTCTGGGCGAGCGTGGACTTGCCGGACCCGGTGGGGCCGACCAGGGCGACGGTGCGGCCGGGGGCGACCTCCAGGCTCACGTCGTGCAGGACGGGGAAGTCATCGTCACCGTCACCGTCACCGCCGCCGTAGGCGTAACCGAGGTCGCGGACCTCCAGCCTGGCGGGGTCGGCGCCGGTCAGCTCGACGGCGCCGTGCTCCATGGAGCCGGTCGCGTCGAGCACCGCCCTGATCCGCCCGTAGCCGACGACGGCCCGGGGCAGCTCGGCGAGCACCCAGCCCAGCGCGCGGATCGGGAAGGCCAGCAGGGTGAACAGGTAGGCGACCTGGACGAGCACGCCGGAGCCGATCGCGCCGCTCTCCAGCCGCATCACGCCGATCAGCAGCACGGCGAGCACGCCCAGGGTGGGCAGCGCCTCAAGCACCGGGTCGAACAGGCCGCGGACCCGGCCGACGGCGATGTTGGCGTCGCGCAGCTCATGGGCCTTGGCCAGGAACCTGGCGGTCTCCTCGTCCTCGCGGCCGAGGGTCTTGACGACCAGGGCGCCGTCGAAGCTCTCGTGGGCGATCTCGCTGACCTCGGCGCGCAGCTGCTGAGCGCGGGTGGCCAGCGGGTTGAGCCTTCGCTGGTAGACCAGGTTGAGCACGGCGATCGCGGGAAAGACCAGGAAACCGACGAGGGCGAGGATCGGGTCGGTGATCACCATTGCGACGGCCGCGGTGACCAGCATCACCACGACGCCGACCGCCATCGGCAGCGGCGCGAGCGGCGCCCAGGCGGCCTCGACGTCGGAGCCGGCGTTCGACAGCAGCTGCCCGGTCGGGTGCCTGTGGTGCCAGGCCAGCGGGAGCCTCAGATACTGCCGGGTGACGTCCCGGCGGGAGCGGGCCTGCATCCGGTACTGCATGACACCGGCGAAATACCGCCGTCCCGCCACGCCCAGCGCCTTGAGTAGGGAGACCCCAAGGATGAGGAGCGCGCCGAAGGCCAGCGCGCCGGTCGTGATCCGCCCGTTCTCGAAGGCGGGCAGCACGACATGGTCGGTCGCCCAGCCGAGCGCCCACGCCGCGGCGACGGTCATCAGGCCGTACAGGGCGCTGGACAACACCGCGGCAGCGAAGATCGGCTTTTCAGCCCGGATCGCCACCCCGAGGACACCGAGCCCCTGTCGCATGACTGCGGTGGTCACCTTGCTCGCCACGCGGGAGGTGTCCTTTCGACGGGAAACATTGCTACCTAAGTCCCTATCAACCTGGATCATGCGGTTATTCCCGAACCACCTCCGACAAGATCGCACCCACACCTCTGGTTGCTCACACAACGACCTTGTTAGGATCATCAAATGAATCACGCCCGTGCCGAACGCGCCGCGCTCAGCGACCTGTTCGCCCAGCTCGGCCCGGATGCCCCTACGCTCTGCGAGGGCTGGACCGCCTTCGACCTCGCCGCCCACCTCGTCCTGCGCGAGCGCCGCGCCGACGCGCTCGGAGGCATCCTCCTCAAGCCGCTGGCCGGATACACCGACCGGGTGCAGGAGTCGTTGAAGACCAGAAAGGGCTACCCGGGCCTCGTCGAGCTCGTGCGCTCGGGGCCGTCCGGGCTCTACCGCCTTCCCGGCCTCGACCAGACCGTCAACACGGCGGAGTTCTTCATCCACCACGAGGACGTGCGGCGCGCACAGCGGGTCTGGGAGCCGCGCGAGCTGCCCGCCGACCTTGAGGAGAGGTTCTGGAAACAGATCCGCGCCGGCATCCGGGTGTTCCTCCGCCGCTCCCCCGTCCGGGTGGTCCTGCACCGCATCGGCGGAGGCGTCGCCATCGGCGGTTCCAAGGACGCCACGCAGCAGGTCGAGGTGACGGGCCGGGCCGGGGAACTGCTGCTGTTCTGCTTCGGCCGCCAGGCCCACGCCAAGGTCGACCTGAGCGGCGACGACGAGGCGGTGGCCAGGCTGATGGACGCCCCCCTGGGCGTCTGAGCGGCCCCATCCCGGCGGCTGTGCGCCCGACCGGCTCGCTCACGGCCCGTGCGAGATCGTGACCGAGCCGGGACACGTACACGCCAGGCGTCGCGCGATCGGCCCGCGGTCTCACCCGGGGCCCGGGGCGACCGGATGCCACCAGACACCAAGCCCCCTTGGTTTTTTCGGCAGGGGTCACCGCACACCGGTATTCGCGATCCCACCGCCTCCCCCTAGCCCTAGCGGTATACCTGGCTGTGAGGATTGGACAGGAGCGCCCCGGCCACCGCACGATGGCTGGTGTGACCTATGCCAAACTCACGACCAGACCATGGTTCGCCCCCGTGGGATGGGTATGATCATCAAAATCCGGGAGCCACCCGGGCCGCAGATGCCAAAGATCGATAAAATTCGGGTATATACGGCTGGGATTGGAACTGCCAGGAGGCCCCCATGCAGGTCAAGAAGGTCCTCACCTACCTCGGGGTAGCGTTCGTGGTCTTCTATCTGTTCACCAAGCCCGCCGAGGCGGCGGGCGCGGTCAACGGAGTCTTCGACGGGATCGTTAGGGGAGCAGACCAGTTGGCTCTGTTCGTGACACGAGTACTTAGCTGACCGACCGGCGGGAAGCACCCGCCCCGAACCATGTCATCCGCGCTCCTGACCGATCCACGGGGGAGCGCCACACTCCCCCGACACCAGACCGCCGCACCGTCTGCTTCGCCGATCCCGAGAGCGCATCACAAGGATCGCCGTAGGCCGCCACCCCCTGCCCGTGAGCCCCCGACGAAACCCCACCCGCCGCCCAGAGCCGCGCGGCGAACGCCCTGACCCGATCATGGATGACCACGGGAAACATCACGGCACTCCCTTGATGATCTTTCCGGCACCTTGAGGGGAAGGTCCGTTTTTCGTACGGGGGGATCGTTCATGCGGGGCACTCGGGGTTTCTCCCTGGTCGGGTCGCTCATCGCCGGAGCCGTCACGTTCGGCCTACCGGTGACCTCACAGGTCGCCTTCGCGACCCCTGCATCCGTCCAGACACCGTCCCCCGCCCCGTCACCGGCCTCCACCCCGGCGTCCGGCTTCAAGGGCCCGGCAACGGTGGGGACGGCGGCCGGTGACGGGACCGAACGGCCCGTCGGGCGGGGCGCCGTTCCCTCGCCGCCCTCCGCCCACCCGTTCCTCGGCCACTTCGGCGCCCCCGTCGACCGGCCGCTGAAGGGCAGGATCACCCTGGCCAACCCGACCGGCGCGACGCTCGGTTTCAGGGTGGCCGACCCCACCCTGCTGCCCACCGGGATCACGCTCGACGCCGACGGCCTGCTCGGCGGCGCCTCCCGGGTGCCCGGCATCTGGACGGTCCCGGTCGAGGCGTGCACTCCCTCCGGCGCCTGCGCCACCGGCGCGGTGACGATCACCATCACCTGCCGCTGCGCCCGCCCGCTCCCCTCAGCCCCGGTCTCTTTCCCTCCGGCTGCCCCCGCGACGCCGAACACCCTGCGGTAGCAGGGTTCCACCACATAACAACAGGTCAAAGACCGCTGGAACCCCCCGAACCGATCCGAGGGAAACACCAAGGTGCTTCCACTCTCCCCGGAGACGTGTTACGCAGAAAGCGTGGGAGATCATCACGACGCCGGCGGAGCCGACACGCTCGACTCCGCGACACGACGCGTCATCGAACGTGTCACCGAACGCGTCAACACCGACGGCATCAAACTGATCCGCTTCCTGTACGCCGACCACGGCGGCGTGATCAGGGGTAAGGCCACCTCCCACTCCCTGCTGGCCGAACGGCTCCGTACCGGCATCGGGCACACCGTCGCGATGATGGCGATGAACATGCTCGACGAACTCCAGGACGTCAAGGGGCTCGGCCCGGTCGGCGAGGTCCGTCTCGTCCCCGACCCGACCACCTTCGTCCAGTTGCCCTACGCCCCCGGCTCGGCCGCCATGCTGTCGGATCTGCGCCAGGTCGACGGCTCCCCCTGGCCCGCCTGCCCGCGCACCTTCCTGCGCGAGGCCGTGGCCGCCCTGGCCGACGAGGGCCGTGTCCTCGTCGCCGCCTTCGAACCCGAGTTCACCCTCGGCCGCCGCGAACCCGACCCCGAGGGCGGCCTGGACCGCCTGGTCCCCGCCGACGACAGCCTCTGCTACTCGACGACCGGCTTCAACCAGGCCCACGACTACGCGACGACTTTGGTCCACGCCCTGGAGAGCCAGGGCCTGCGGGTCGAGCACTACCACCCGGAACTGGGCCACGGCCAGCAGGAGCTGTCGATCCGCCACGCCTCCGCCCTGCACGCCGCCGACAACCACCTGATCTACCGCGAGACCGTCAGGGGCGTCGCCACCCGCATGTCGATGTGGGCCTCCCTCGCCCCCAAACCCCTTGCCGACCAGGCGGGCAACGGCACCCACCTGCACCTGTCCCTCTGGGACCCCGCCCTGCGCACCAACATCTTCGCCGACCCCTCCGACCGGTACGGCCTGTCGGTCACGGCCTACCACTTCATCGGCGGCCTGATCGCCCACCTGCCCGCGCTCACCGCGCTGACCTGCGGCTCGGTGAACAGCTTCCGGCGTCTCACCCCGAGGGCATGGTCGAGCGCGTACGCCTGCTACGGAATGGACAACCGCGAGGCCGCGGTGCGCATCTGCTCCCCCACCGGCCGGGACGCCGCGGCGTCCACCAACCTGGAGCTGAAACCCTCCGACTCCTCGGCCAACCCCTACCTGTCGCTCGGCGCCGTCATCCACGCCGGCCTGGACGGCATCCGCCGCCGGCTCGACCCCGGTGCCCCCGTCGGCGTCGACCCCGCCACCCTCCCCGCCGGCCAGGTCCCCCGCCTTCCGGCCTCCCTGGACGAGGCCCTGGACGCCCTGGAGGCCGACGAACTCCTCATGCACGCCCTCGGCCCGCTGCGCGCCTCCGCCTACCTCGCCGTCAAACGCTCCGAGGCCCGCTCCTTCGCGGCCCACAACACCGCCTACGAGCTGTTCCACCACTTCCGGGTCTTCTAATCGAAGGCCCGGATGCCGTCAGAGCGTCCCCTCGTGACCCGGCAGGACCAGGCCGAAGAAGTCCTGCGCCGTGTAGCCGCCGATTCGCCGCGCCTTGCCGGTTCCGACGTTCAGCGCGTAGGCGGTGACGGTCACATAGGGCGGATCGGTCGTCGTGGCCGGGGCGTCATCCGCCGCGGGAAGCCGTTTGCCCATGCACACCGGGTTGGGAATGGCGATGACGGTGATCTCCCTGGGGTTCAGCCAGGCGCGCAGGGAGACGTTGTGGGTCTTCGTGGGCAGGCCGCTCACCGTGACCTTCCGGCGCACCTTGCCGGTCCTCGCGTCCAGGTGTGCGAGGGCACCCGTCAGGCACGGCTTGGAGCTACTGGTCATACGGTTCTCCAGTCCGACGACCGTTTCGCCGTCGGGAGCCAGCGCGCCGAACTTGTAGGCCCGCGGGAGGGTGACCGCGGCCTGGTTTCCGGCCGTGGACGTCGTCCACAGGTGGGACATCATCTGCAGGCGGGACTTGGGCGAATACTCCGCCAGCATCACGGTGTCGCCGTCCTTGGAGATGCCGATGGGATTCCCCCCGTTCGGCAGCGGCCGGGTCATCCGCTCGCGCATGTCGATCAGCATGGCCGGGTCCTTCAGGGGAGGACGCTTGGTGAACGCCAGGAAGCGGCCGTCGTCGGACATCAGGAGGTGGGAGACGGAGCCGAGCCACGCTGTGGGGATCTTGACGGGAGCCGCCAGTTCGTCGCCGCTGTCCAGCTCACGGACCTTGAAGGTGCTCTCCTTGACGGCGTAGTAGGCGATCCTGCGCCCGTCCTGGCTGATCGCCAGCGGGCTGCTGAAGCCGGTCAGCGCGTCGGGAACGTGGTAGGTCCTTCCCGCGCGGGTGACCACCCGCCAGGCGCCGTCCCTGCAGTCCGGAGGGGCCGCGCCTTCGGACGGGTTGCAGAAGGTCTTGTACGCGTGGCTCAGCGGGCCCACTCCCCGGTCCGGCAGATCGGCGACTCCGCCGGTCCCGGAGGAGTCCTGCCGTTCCGTGGGCAGCAGCCGCACCCCGGCCGTCGCGCCGAGCACGATGACGGTGACCGTGACGGCCGCGACGAGTGCGGTGACGGTCCGGCGCCTGCGTTCGTGGATTCTGATCGTCCGCTCGGCCAGATCCACCCTTGGGGAGTCTTCGGCGATGTCGTCGAGCACCTGCCGCAGCCAGGTCATCGGTGTGCCTCCTGAGTATCGGCCTGATCTTCCAGTTCGGAGAATTTGGGGGCCAGTTCCGGCGCCAGGACTCGTAAGCGGTTCAGTGCCTGATGGGCCTGGCTCTTGACCGTGCCGACCGAACAGCCCATCAGCTCGGCGGTCTCACGTTCGGTGCGGTCCTCGTAGAAACGCAGGACGATCACCGCGCGCTGTTTCGGGGGCAGCCGCAGGAGCGCCTGGCGCACGACGATCCGGATGACTGTGGAGTCCTCGCTCGAATAGGCCACCTCGGGCGGGTCGGCCCGCGGAAGCTCGCGCCCGGTCCGGCGCCGCAGCCATGAGATGTACTGGTTCACCAGCGCTTTCCGCGCGTACGCCTCCGGCCTGTCAAGGCTCAGCACCTTCGACCAGCGCCTGATGATCTTGATCAGGACACTCTGCAGCAGGTCCTCGGCAAGATGCGCGTCTCCGGTGAGCAGGTACGCCGTGCGCATCAACGACTGCTGGTGAGCGTCCACGAATTCACGGAAGCTGTCATTGCGATCCAATATTTCTCCTCCCGACTGGTACAAACGCCGACGAGGAGCAAGAAGGTTGGGTGGCAGACCCGAATTAAACGACTTGCGCGAACGTGCGCCGCAGGAGCCGGGAAACGCCGACGAACCACTACAGGGCCTTGGCCGCGCTCTCGATCGGCCTCGCTGTAGTCCCGGGGAAATTTCCAACGGATTTGCCTGACCTGCGGCGATACACAGGGCCTGGACGGCAGTCGCGAGGGGGATCATGGGCGATGACGAGCCGAGGTTCGGCTACGGCCAAGGACGGCGGCCGCTGTGGAGCGAGCGCGATCGCGATGCCGAACGAGCCCGGGACGCCCTGCGTGCTGTCGGGCTGACGGAGTTCAGCGACAGCCGGGCCGGGTTCGTGGTGGAGGGCGGGAGCGCGGAGCGGCCCTTCCTGGTGGCTTTCGCCGGGTCTGCGAGCGGGGCCGGGGAGCAGGTGGCCGCGTATGCGGCGGCGCTGAGGGCGGTCGGGATGCGGGTCGAGCCCGACTCCGATGACGAGCAGGTTCTGCGGGTGTGGCCGGCATGCTGAGCGGTCGGCCGCCCTGGTGCGGTGCGGTCAGCGAGGGCGGCGCCGCCGGGTCGGGTCGGCGTCGGCGGTGATGCGGGCGGAGGTCTCCTCGCCCAGGCGCACGTAGCGGCCGAGGCCGGCCAGGTGCTGGTGGCGGCTCTTGGCCTGGAGCTCGGGCGCGGCGCGTCCGGCTTGCGCGAGATGCTGGAGCGCCGAATGACGCAGCTGATGCAAGGTCCACCCCCGGCGGTGTGGGTCGAGCTCGGCCGAGGCGGTCTTGAACAGGTATTCGGCGCGTGGGTAGGACAGGCGGCCCCGCCCGGTGACGGGACAGACGTCGCCGGATGCCGGCGCACGGCGGCCGGAGGAAGGAGCGCGCCGATCGGCCAGGAACACCGGCCCGCAGGTGCGGCCGGCCAGCAGGCGGGGCAGCAGCCGGGCCGTCGTGGTGGCCCAGTGCACGTATTCGATGGCTCCGCCCTTGGACACGACCCGGGCGCGGCGGAACTCCAGGTCGAGGTCCTCGACGTTGAGGGTGAGGATCTCCTCGGCGCGGGCGGCCGTGTCGTACAGGAGCCGCCACAGCAGGCGTTCCCGCAGGGCGTGCGCGGGGTCGGCGGGCCGGGGAAGGACACGACGGACACGGACGTCCTCCGGGCAGGCGATGTGACACATGATGTAGCCGAGTCGCCGTCGTGGCGGCAGACGCCGAGCTGGGCGGACACAGCCCGATAGCAGCCAGCGTGACAGATAATGCAAGTTCTGTGTCACGAATGTGCGGCGCCGTGGGCAGAGACTAGGTGGTCGTTCGCAACCGGGCCTCGGCGGCCCAGTGGGGTGCGTTCCAGTGGTCGGCGATGGTGACGGCCTGGGTGAAGTGGGCGGCGGCCTCGTCGGTGCGGCCGAGGAAGACGGCCAGTTCACCGAGGGTGTGGGCGACCGGGCGCAGCGCCAACGACAGGCTCGCGGCGCCCGCCGGGGGGCCGTTGCGATGCGGAAGCAGCGTCGCGTAGATCTCCTCGGCGGCGTCGCGGTCGTTCAAGGCGACGATGGCCATCGCGCGCAACGTTGTGAGGAAGGTGAAGAAGAAGTCGGGGCGGATCGGGCTGGGTGACGCGCGGACCTCGCGGGCTTCGGTGTCCAGGCCGTTGGCGTGGAGGGCGAGCGCGAGCAGGTCGGAGACCATGGGGCCAAGCACGGCGTGGAGGGCGCGAACGTCGCCCAGGTGCGCACCGAGCGTGCCCTCGTTCAGCCAGATCGTGGCCAGGGCGAGTTGCAGAAAGCCCATGTGCACCGATCCGATGCGCCGCATGCCCTCGTCGGCCTTGATGTAGAGGAACTCGGCGTCGGCGAATCGGCCTTCGATGAGCGCCAGGCTCGCCAGCGTGATCTCGGCGACGGCGATCGCCTCACGCATTCGGTAGGTACGCGCGAGTTCCAGGGCCTCGGTGATCACCTGGTGCATGGTCACCGGGTCATTGGCGGCGGCGACGACGCCGGCATGATTGAGCAGCCCAGTGACGCGGTAGACCGGCAGGTCGTGCTCGGTGCCGATCTCCACGAGCTCCCGGCAGAGCTCGGCGTCGCCGTGGACTTCGGCCAGGATCCCGAGTGCCGCGGCCCGCAACCGGGGTCCGGTGGCGAGGTCGAGTGCCTCCTGCGCTGCCTCTACAACCGTCGGGTCGTCCTCGCCGACCAGTTCGTGCGCGTACGCCGTCAGGAGCCGGGACCGCACCGAAGGGGCCAGGTCGCGCTTCAGCAGGCGGCTCAGGCGGTCGACGATGGGCCGGTCCACCGTGCCGTACGTACGGGCTTGCCAGGGGGTCGGCTCTGTCCACGCGGTGAATGCGGCGATCATCAGGTCGTCGCGGCCCAGGGACTCCGCGTACTCCACGGCTTCACGTCGTGTTTCGCGGGCGGCTGCGACGGCTCCCGCCCGGATCTGCGCGCGCAGCAGCCTGCCGAGCAATTCGACGCGTTCGTCCGGTCCGGTCGAGTTGGTGACGGCATCGGTGAGGAGGGCGGCCGCCACGTCGTGGGCGTAGCGGGCCTCGGCAAGCTCGGCGGCCTGGACGCAGTAGCCGACGGCCTTCGGTGAGCCGGCGCGCGCGTAGTGGTGGGCCAGCGCCGCGATGTCGTCGGTGCCTTCAAGAGCGGCGGCGATCCGGGCGTGCATCCGGGTAGCACGCAATCTGCTGACGTCGGCGATGAGCGTGTCCCTGACGAGGGCGTGGACGAAGCGGATGAGGCCTGGGCCGGGCTCGTCGAGGAGCCCGGCGATGACGCCCGCGTCCAGCGCGTCCATCACCCCGTCCTCGTCGGTGTCGGCGGCCTTTACCAGGACGTCCACTGAGCTTTCCCGGCCTGCGACCGCGGCCAGCCGGAGGACGGACACGCCTGCCTCTGGCAGGCGTGCGAGCCGTCGGCGCAGGACGTCCCGTACGCCTTCGGGGACCTCGGAGAGGGCGACCAGCGCGCCTTCGCCGTTCAGCAGCCGGGCGCTTTCGCGCACGTAGAACGGGTTGCCGCCGGTGCGCTCGGCGATCCCGGCGATGGTCTCCTCGTCGGCCTCGCATTCGGCCCGTACGAGCTCCGCGACGGCCTCGTCGTTCAGCCCCGGCAGCGCCAGGCGGAGGGGCGTGGCGCGCGCGAGGGAGGCCAGCGTTTCTGTGAGGTGCCCGCTCTCGTCCGCGCGGTACGCGGCGACGACCAGGATCGGGGCCCGCATGCCGAGGCCGCCGCCGAGCAGTTCCAGCGTGGCGGCGTCCGCCCAGTGCAGGTCGTCCAGCACGACGGCGACCGGGCGTTCCGTGGCGACCGCCGCGAGCCACTTCCACACGGCTTGGCGCAGCCGGAACCGTCCGGCGGTGGCGTCGTCGTCCGCCGGTCCGGTGTCGGTGAGCAGCGGCGCGAGGTCTCCCGCGAACTCGCCCGGGGACGTGGTCGCGGCGGCGGCTCTCAGCGCCTCGGTCCAGGCCCACGCGGGCGGCGCGCTGTCGACCTCGGGGCAGCGGCCGACGGCGACCAGCCACCCGTCACGTTCGAGCCGCCTGCCGAGGTGTTCCAGCAGCGTCGACTTGCCGAGCCCGGCCTCGCCGGTGACAAGGGCGATGCGGGCGCCGTCGGTGACGGCCTCGGTGGCGGCCGTGACCAGTGCCGACAGCTGTGCCTCGCGTCCGACGAACGGCGCCTCGACGATCGGAGCCGCCCCCGGGAGAGGGGCCACCTGCGGCAGCGGGGCGGTCAGCGGGGGCGGGGGCACGGTCGCGCGTAGGACGTCTGTGCGCTGGGTGAGGATCGCCTCCTCCAACGCCGTCAGGTCCGGGCCGGGGTCGAGCCCGAGCTCCTCGGCGAGGATGCCGCGGGCGCGGCGAAGCGTCGCCAGCGCGTCGGCTTGGCGGCCGCTGCTCCACAGTGCCAGGGCGTGCAGCCGCCAGCCTTCCTCGCGGAGGGGCTCGTCGCGGGTGAGCCGCTCGGCCTCGGGAACCACCGCGGCGGGGTCGCCGCTGCGCAGACCCGCCGCGACGTGCAGCTCGGTGGCGACCAAGCGTAGCTCGTTCAGCCGGGCCGTCTCGGCGGCGGCCCACGGCTCGTCGGCGACCTCGGCGAACGCCGGTCCCTGCCACAGCCCCAGCGCCTCGGCGAGCCGAGCCTGCGCGGCGCGTATGTCGGTGTCCGTACGCGCTTGGCCCAGCAGGCCCTCGAACCGCCACGCGTCCACCGCCTCCGGTGGCAGCCGCAGCGCATAACCCGGCGCCGCGCTCACCAGCAGCCGGGCCGGCGTGCGCGGCGGACGTCCAGGCTCCAGCAACCGACGCAGGTTGGACACATACGCCTGCAGGGACATCAGCGCCCGCGCGGGCGGCTCCCCGCGCCACAGATCCTCGATCATCCGGTCGACCGGCACGACCTGCCCACGCGCCGCCACCAGCAACGCCAGCACGCCCCGCTGCCGCGGCCCGCCGAGGTGAACGGCCGCACCGTCTACCTCCGCTGCGAACGCGCCCAGCACCCGGATGAAGACCATGATCTGCACATCGTATGTGGACGTTCCAAATTGACTCCAAGCCCCCTCCAAATAGCCGGGAGCAGCCTGAACACGTCGCAACCGATGAAGGGCGGGAACAGATGAGCGTCAACACCCAGGATATGGAGATCGTCCACCGCGTGCTCCGCCGTGAGTCACGGCTGCTGGTGGAGCTCGTCGCGGCCGTCGCCCCGGGTGACACCGCTCGCGCCAAGGTGATCGCCGACCACTTCCGCGTCTACCGCATGGGCCTGCACAACCATCACGAGGGCGAGGACGACCTGCTGTGGCCGCCGCTGCTTTCCCGGGTGGACCTAGAAGCCGACATCGTCCTGCGCATGCAGGCCCAGCACGAACGCATCACGGCCACCCTGAGCAGGCTGGACGCCACGGTCCCCGCCTGGGAGGCCACCGCGGGCGCCGACGTACGCGACACCCTCGTGGCCGCCCTCTCCGAGCACCGCGCGGTCCTGCTGGAACACCTCGACGATGAGGAGGCCACCCTCCTCCCGCTCGCGGCCAAGCACATCACACAACAGGAGTGGGCCTCCCTGGGCGACCACCTGGTGAACAACACTCCCAAACTCACCCTGCTCACGCTCTTCGGCGCCGTCCTGGAAGACGCGAAGCCGGCCGAGCGCGCCATCGTCCTCAGCGGCCTGCCCACCCCGGTCCGCGTCATCTGGCACGTCATCGGCCGCCCCCGCTACGCCCGCCACATCCGCCGTGTCCGCGGCTGAACCCTGCCCAGTCTGAACATCAAAGGAGAACAACCATGTCGCAGAAGAAGCTCAACACCGTCCTGGCCACCGCCGTCGTCCTGTTCACCCTCTACCTCGGGTTGTCCTTCGTCCTGCCCCTCGAGGCGTCCTTCCCGGGCCTGCCGAACTGGCCCTCTGGCGACAGCGGCTTCCCTATCGTGAAGGGCAGCCGCGAAATCGCGATGGGCCTGGCCATGGGCGCCCTGCTGGTGAGGGGCCACCGCCGTGCCCTGGGCTGGGTCCTGCTGATGGTGGCCGTCGCCCCGTTCGGCGACATGGTCAACGTCCTGGCCCACCACGGCTCCATGGCCGCCGCGTTCGGCATCCACGGCCTGACCTCGGCACTGATCGCGGCCACCGGCCTGCTGATCCTCCGCGAGACCAGCAAGGCCCGCAAGGCCACCGCCCCAGCACCCACCGCGCAGCCCGCCTGACGTCTGCACGCCCCGAAGGGGTGCACGGTATTCCTTTCCTGTACGGCGGGCGGGTGATCTGGCCGGAGCACCGGACCAGGGAGGTGTACGACGCGTTTCTGGAGATCACCGCCGCGGCGCCGCGTGAGCTCAGTGTCTGGATCAACCGGCTCCAGCCACCCGGCGCGTCGCCGATGGTGACGCTGGATCTGGCCTACCTGGGTGAGGCGGCTCAGGGGGAGGACCTGCTGGCGCGCGTCGACAAGATCGAGGGCGCGATCTCCGACAGCCGCGGCGTCGTCCCGGTTGCCGACCTGGGGGGCATCGCCGCTGAGCCCGCCGATCCGGCCCCATCCATCGCTCGTGCGGAGTTGCTCACCGGCCTGGACGCGGACGCGGACGCGGTGGAGCTCCTGCTGGCCAAGCCGGTCGAACCGCTCATCAACGTGCAGATCAGGCATCTGGGCGGGGCGCTCGCCGAGCCGGGCGGCGGGGCCGGTGCGAGCGGCGCGGTGGCTGAGCCGTACCTGCTCGGCCTGGTGGGTCTCGGCCTGCCGCACGCGGCCGATGCGACGCGCGCCAAGCAGGCCGAGGTCGTGGCCGACCTGAAGGCCTACATCAGCGGCCGCAAGCCGTACACCGTGCTGTCCCCCGGTGAAACGGCGGCGATGTCCTTCTCCGGCAGCGCGCTCGCGCGGCTGCGGAAGATCAAGCGGGCCCGTGACCCGCACAACGTGTTCCGCGCCAGCTACCCGGTGCACGGGATCGGAAGGTGAACCCCAGGAATGTGAACTCGGTGTTGTCATGCTCCCGACACCGGTTCGCATCATGGACGCCTTTTCCCTCGTCGCTCACCACGACAGTCTTCAGCTAACGCAGCAGAGGGTGGTTTAGTGCCTCCCCGCGCAGGGCGACACTGGAGGGCCGAGAATCCTCCATCTCTTACGCAGCACCGCATCAAGAAGCTCTCTCCTACACTTCAAGCCCCTCTCTGCGTTCGTGACGCACAATCCGTTGGAAATTTCCCCGGGACTACAGCGAGGCCGATCGCGCGCCGGATGGGTTCGTACCCGGTGCACCGGCACAGGTTGGACCTGAGGAGTTCCCGCAGCCGCTCCGGATCCTCGACGATCGCGGGGTCGGACTCCAGCGCGGCGACGGCGAGCATGAGGAACCCCGGCGTGCAGAAACCGCACTGCAGCGCGTGCTCAGCGGAGAACGCCCGCTGGAGCGGATGCGGCTCACCGTCGCGGCCCGGTGGCCCGCACCGGCTCGCCGAGGTCCAGCGCGACCGCGTCGCCCGTACGGGAGCTCAGCGTGCCGCCGGACCAGACCACCTCCCCGACCGGCAGCCGCCACAGCCGCGCGGCCCGCTCCCGCGCCAGGTCGATCAGCGCGGTGGCCGCGCGGTGCAGGACCGAGCCTCCCACCTGTGCCGAGCGGCTGAAGAAGCCCAACCCTGAGCTCCTTCCCGCAGCAGCGCTTCAGCTACGGCGCCCGCCCCTCAACCCACCCCAGACGAAGGCTTCAGCATCAGGACGCCCCCTGAGCGGCCGGAAACGAAGCGACTACAGCCCGCACCCCGTACGAACAGCACCAGGTGCGCGGAGGTGGGCCGGTGTTCCGGGCGGCGTATAAGAAAGCGCAACCCCAAACGCCCGAGCAGGCCGGAGGCCTGAAGAACCAGACCCCGCCACGACGGCCGCCCGGAACACCGGCCCACCGCAGCGCGAACCACGCTGACCGGCAAGACGAAACAGACCCGGCCACTCGCCGAACGCCGAACGACGAACGACGAACGACGAACGACGAACGACGAACGACGAACGACGTCAGCGAACGGGATACCCCGCCCCCCGCAAAGCGTCCTTCACATCACCGATCTTGAGCTGCCCGAAGTGGAACACCGACGCCGCCAGCACGGCGTCCGCCCCAGCCTCCACCGCCGGAGGGAAATCGGCGACAGAACCCGCACCACCACTGGCGATCACCGGAACCGACACCACGGCCCGTACCGCCCGGATCATCTCCAGGTCGTAACCGTCCCGGGTCCCGTCACCGTCCATCGAGTTGAGCAGGATCTCCCCCGCCCCCAGTTCGGCACCCCGCCGAGCCCACTCCACCGCGTCGATCCCGGTCCCCCGGCGACCGCCGTGCGTGGTCACCTCGAAACCGGACGGCGTCGGCGGCCCGTCGACGACCCGGCGGGCGTCCACCGAGAGCACGATGCACTGCGCCCCGTACCGCTGCGCGGCCTCGGTCAGAAGCTCGGGCCTGGCGATCGCCGCGGTGTTCAGCCCCACCTTGTCCGCGCCCGCCCGCAGCAGCCTGTCGACATCCTCGACCGAACGCACTCCCCCGCCCACGGTCAGCGGGATGAACACCTGCTCGGCCGTCCGGCTGACCACGTCGTACATCGTCGACCGGTCGGAACTGGAGGCCGTGATGTCGAGGAACGTCAGCTCGTCGGCCCCCTCCGCGTCATAGCGGCGGGCCAGCTCGACCGGGTCTCCGGCATCGCGCAGGTTCTCGAAGTTGACGCCCTTGACCACCCGCCCGGCGTCCACGTCCAGGCAGGGAATCACTCGTACTGCGACACTCATCGACGACTCCTCACGAACGGACGGCGGCGAGGGCGTCTTCGAGGGTGAAGGCCTGCGCGTACAGCGCCTTGCCCACGATGGCCCCCTCGACGCCGATCGGGACCAGCGAGGCCAGCGCGCGCAGGTCCTCCAGGGACGAGACCCCGCCGCTGGCGACCACCGGCTTGTCAGTACGGGAGCAGACCTCGCGGAGCAGGTCCAGGTTGGGACCGCGCAGCGTGCCGTCCTTCGTGACGTCGGTGACGACGTAACGGGAGCAGCCGTCCTTCTCCAGCCGGGCCAGCACCTCCCACAGGTCGCCGCCCTCCTGGGTCCAGCCCCGGGCGGCCAGGGTGGTCCCCCGGACGTCGAGGCCGATCGCGACCCGGTCACCGTACTCAGAGATGATCTTGGAGCACCAGACGGGGTTCTCCAGCGCCGCGGTACCGATGTTCACCCGGCGGCAGCCGGTGGCCAGCGCGAGCTCCAGGGAGACATCATCACGAATGCCCCCGGACAGCTCCACCTTCACATCCAGCGCGCCGACCACCGTGGCGAGCAACTCGCGGTTGCTGCCCCGGCCGAAGGCCGCGTCGAGGTCGACCAGGTGGATCCACTCGGCACCGGCCTCCTGCCAGGCGAGCGCCGCGGACAGGGGGTCGCCGTACGACGTCTCGGTGCCGGCCGCGCCCTGGACCAGGCGGACCGCCTGACCGTCGGCGACGTCCACGGCGGGGAGCAGCTCAAGCGACATCTGTTCAAGACCTCCGGTCGAAGACAAGGGTGAGAAAAAGCGGAACGAACAGCAAGGAAAGCACGAGCACGCCGAACCGCGCCGCCCACGAGGACCACAGCAGCCAGACGATCACCTGCACGATCAGGAACAGCACCGCCGCGACGCCGTTCTGCGCCCGGCGGCGGCGGGCCATGATGCCACCCTGGGAGACGATCCGGACGGGCCTGCCCGGCAGCAACGCGGTCACCTTGCCGATGCGCTCGCGCCGCCGCGCCAGCCGCGCCTCCCGCGCTGCGCGCAGCGCGGCCAAGCGCGCCTGCTCGGCCTCCCGCTCGGCCCTGCGCCTGGCCCGTTCCTTACTCATCAAAGGCCCATCAAAAACTCACCCGACGGTCCCGAGCCAGTTGGTGAGCAACTGGGCTCCGGCGTCGCCCGACTTCTCCGGATGGAACTGGGTGGCCATCAGCGGGCCGTTCTCCACCGCCGCGACGAACGGCACCCCGTGCTCGGCCCAGGTGAGCAGCGGGTCGGCGAACCCGGGCCCCGCCTGGAGCTTCCAGGTCCGCACGCCGTACGAGTGCACGAAGTAGAAGCGGGTATCCGCGTCGAGCCCGGCGAACAACACGGTCTCGGCGGGCGCCTTGACCGTGTTCCAGCCCATGTGCGGCAGGACCGGCGCCTCCAGGGACTCCACCGTGCCCGGCCACTCCCCGCAGCCCTCGGTCGTGACGCCGTGCTCGACGCCCGCCTCGAAGAGGATCTGCATGCCGACGCAGATGCCCAGCACCGGCCGCCCGGCCGACAGGCGCCGCGCGATGATCCGCTCACCCCGCACCGCGCGCAGCCCGGCCATGCACGCGGCGAACGCCCCCACGCCGGGGACGACGAGCCCGTCGGCCTCCATCGCCGCCTCGTAGTCGGCGGTCACCGTGACCTCCGCGCCGACCCGGGCCAGCGCACGCTCCGCCGAACGGAGGTTGCCCGAGCCGTAGTCGAGAACGGTTACCTTCTTCACCACCAGAGCACCGCCGCCGTGGTCGCCAGGGCCGCGAGGGCGGCGAGCAGCACCGCGCCCTTCTTCAGACCCTGTTTGAGGAATGAGACGATCCCGCCCACGAAGAAGAGCGCGACGAACACCATCGCGATGGCCGACCAGTTGTCGCTCACCGTCTCCGCCCCCTCCGGCCGGGAGAAATCACAGCACGCCCTTCGTACTCGGCACCCCGGTGGCACGCGGGTCACGCTCGGATGCCGCCCGCAGCGCCCTGGCCAGGGCCTTGAACTGCGCCTCCACGATGTGGTGGGCGTTGCGGCCGTAGGGGACGCGCACGTGCAGGCAGATGGCGGCCTGGGCGACGAACGACTCCAGGATGTGCCTGGTCATCGTCGTGTCGTACTCCGGGCCGATCATCGGAGCCATGCCCTCGGGCTCGCTGTGCACCAGGTAGGGCCGCCCCGACAGGTCGACCGTGACCTCCGCCAGCGACTCGTCCAGCGGGCAGGAGGCGTTGCCGAACCTCCGCAGGCCCGACTTGTCGCCCAGAGCCTCACGGAACGCGGCGCCCAGCGCGAGCGAGGTGTCCTCGATCGTGTGATGAGCGTCGATGTGCAGGTCACCCTCGGTCTTCACGACCAGGTCGAACAGCCCGTGCTTGCCGAGCTGGTTCAGCATGTGGTCGAAGAACCCGACACCGGTGGACACCTCGACGTTCCCGGTGCCGTCGAGGTCGACCTCGACCAGCACCGAGGTCTCCTTGGTGACGCGCTCGACGCGACCGCGACGCGGTGCGGCCTCGCCGCCGGCAGTGATGCTCACAGGATCTCCTCCAGGGCGGCGCGGAACGCCGCCATCTCCTCTGTCGTTCCGATGGACACTCTCAGCCACCCGGGCGGTCCCACCTCGCGGATCAGCACCCCGCGGTCCAGCAGGCCCTGCCACACCGCGCGCCGATCCGGAAACAGCCCGAACAACACGAAGTTGGCGTCCGAGTCGGCGACCTTCAGCCCCCGGGCGCGCAACCAGTCCACGATGGCGTCGCGCTCGGCCCGCAACTCGTCGACGGCGCCGAGCAGCTCGGCGCGGTGGGCGAGCGCGACGCGCGCCGCCGTCTGGGTGAGCGTGGACAGGTGGTACGGCAGGCGGACCAGCAGCAACGCCTCGACCACCGCCGGATGGGCGGCCAGGTAACCGAGCCGGGTGCCGGCCATGGCGAACGCCTTGGACATCGTCCGCGTGACGATCAGCCGGGGATTGTCCGGCAGCAGGGTCAGCGCCGACGGGGTGCCGGTCCGGGCGAACTCGAAGTAGGCCTCGTCCACCACCACCATGCCCGGCGCCGCCTCGACGATCCGGGCGATCACCTCCGGGTCCAAAGCGGTGCCGGTCGGGTTGTTGGGCGAGGTCAGGAAGACGACGTCGGGCCGGTGCTCCTCGATCGCGGCGACCGCCTTGCCCGGGTCGATCCCGAAGTCGTCCTCACGGGCCCCGGAGATCCACTCGGTCGAGGCCCCGGTGGTGATGATCGGGTGCATCGAGTAGGACGGCTCGAAACCCATCGCGGCGCGGCCGTGGCCGCCGAAGGCCTGCAGGACCTGCTGGAGCACCTCGTTGGAGCCGTTGGCGGCCCAGACCTGCTCCACGGCGAGGCCGTGACCGAGGTACCCGGCCAGCTCCCGGCGCAGGTCGAGCGCGTCGCGGTCGGGATAGCGGTTGAGGTCGGCGGTGACGCCCCGTACGGCCTCCGCCAGCTCGGCGACCAGCGAGTCCGAGGGCCCGTAGGGGTTCTCGTTGGTGTTGAGCCTGACCGGGACGTCGATCTGGGGGGCACCGTACGGCGTGCGCCCCCGGAGATCGTCTCGGATCGGCAGGTCTTCGAGCTTCACGACGGGATCTCCACCTCGAACCGGAAAGGGAAGGGCACTCACGAGGGCACCTCCCAGGCGAACCGCGCCCTGATCGCCGCACCGTGCGCCGGCAGGTCCTCGGTGTCGGCCAGCACGCACACGTGGGCGGCGGCACCGGCCAGGGCCTCGCGGCTGTAGTCGACGACGTGCACGCCGCGCAGGAACGTCTGCACCGACAGCCCCGACGAGTGGCAGGCGCAGCCGCCGGTGGGCAGCACGTGGTTGGAACCGGCCATGTAGTCGCCCAGCGAGACCGGCGCGTACGCCCCGACGAAGATCGCCCCGGCGTTGCGGACCCGGGCGGCCAGCGCGGACGCCTCCGCGGCGTGGATCTCCAGGTGCTCGGCGGCGTAGGCGTCGACGACGCGCAGCCCCGCCTCCATGTCGTCGACCAGCAGGATGCCGGACTGGCGCCCGGAGAGCGCCTCGGTGATCCGCTCGGTGTGCTTGGTGGCGGCGACCTGCCGGGGCAGCTCCCGCTCGACGGCCTCGGCCAGCTCCTCCGAGTCGGTGACGAGCACGGCGGCGGCGATCGTGTCGTGCTCGGCCTGGCTGATCAGGTCGGCGGCGACGTGCACCGGGTTGGCCGTGGAGTCGGCGAGGATCGCGATCTCGGTCGGACCCGCCTCGGAGTCGATGCCGATACGGCCCTTGAGCAGGCGCTTGGCCGCGGCGACCCAGATGTTGCCAGGGCCGGTGACCATGGTGACCGGCGGGCACTCCTCGGTGCCGTAGGCGAACATCGCCACCGCCTGGGCGCCGCCGACCGCGTAGACCTCGTCCACGCCGAGCAGCGCGCACGCCGCCAGGATGGCCGGGTGCGGCAGGCCGTCGAATTCGCGCTGCGCGGGCGAGGAGACCGCCAGGGAGGCCACCCCCGCCTCCTGGGCGGGGACGACGTTCATGACCACGCTGGAGGGGTAGACCGCCCGGCCACCGGGGACGTACAGCCCCACGCGGTCGACGGGCACCCAGCGCTCGGTGACGGTGCCGCCCGGCACGACCTGGGTGGTGACGTCGGTGCGCCGCTGGTCACGGTGGACGAGGCGGGCGCGGCGGATCGACTCCTCCAGGGCCGCCCTGACCTTCGGGTCGAGCCTCTCCAGCGCCTCGGAGATCGCCTCGGCCGACACCCGGGTGGACTCCAGTTCGACGCCGTCGAACCTGGCGGTCAGCTCCCGCACCGCGGCGACCCCACGATGATGCACGTCGTCGCAGATGGGCCGCACCTTCTCCAGGGCGGCCTCGACGTCGAGGTCGGCGCGGGGCAGCACATCGCGAAGGTCCTCGGGAAGAGGTCCTCGCAGATCGGTACGCGAAATCACCCGTTCAGTCTACGGAGGTCCGCCACCCGGTATCGTCGCGTCCATTATCCGGACAGCGCCTTTACTATGTAGATTTTAACCAGCCGCTACGCTTTCCCCGTGAGCAAGAGCAAGAGCAAGGGCGGCCAGGGAACCCCCGCGACCGTGGCCCTGACCCAGGCGGGAGCCGACTTCACCCTGCACCCCTACGAGCACGATGCGAACGCGCAGGCCTACGGCGAGGAGGCGGCCGACGCCCTCGGCGTGCCGTACGGGCAGATCTTCAAGACCCTGGTGGCCGAGGTGGAGGGCGGGCTGGCCGTCGCGGTGGTGCCGGTGGCGGGCAAACTCGATCTCAAGGCGTTCGCGGCGGCGCTGAGGAGCAAGCGGGCCGCGATGGCCGACGCGGCCAAGGTGGAACGGGTGACCGGCTACGTGGTCGGCGGCATCAGCCCGCTGGGACAGCGCAAGCGCCTGCCGACCGTGGTCGACGCCTCCGCGCTGGACTTTCCGACGATCTACTTCTCCGCCGGTCGGCGCGGGCTGCAGATCGAGACCTCCCCCTCGGAGCTGGTACGCCTCACCGGGGCCGTCACCGCGCCCATCGGCAAGAGCGGCTAGCGGAGGGATTCCGGCCCGAGAAGAGCCGGCGAAACCCCGGCCCGCCGCACAAGGTGGGCCGGAGGTCCCCGGGCCGTCCTGTCGAAGGTTGCCGAGGCGGCACACGACGGCGTTCGGCCAGACTCGTCTGCGACAGGCCGTACCGATCGGGGGACAGATGCACTACCTGACCGCTACCGAGATGCTCGAACTGCTGCACACCAGGCAGGTCAGCGCGGTCGAGCTGCTCGAGGCGCACCTGCGGCGGATCGAGGAGGTCAACCCGGAGGTCAACGCGATCGTCACGCTGACCGCCGAGCGCGCCAGGCGGGAGGCGGAGGAGGCCGACCGGGACCTGGCCCGCGGCCACTGGCGGGGACCGCTGCACGGGCTGCCGGTCGCGCACAAGGACCTGGCCGACACCGCGGGGATCCGCACCACGTACGGCTCGCCGCTCTTCGCCGACCACGTCCCCGACACCGACGCGCCGATCGTGCGGCGGATGCGCGAGGCCGGGGCGATCACGGTCGGCAAGACCAACACCCCGGAGTTCGGCACCGGCTCGCACACCGTGAACGAGATCTTCGGCGTCACCCGCAACCCCTACGACCTGACCAGGTCGGCCGGGGGCAGCAGCGGCGGGGCCGCCGCCGCGCTGGCCACCGGCATGGTGGCGCTGGCCGACGGCTCCGACATGGGCGGCTCGCTGCGCAACCCCGCCTCCTTCTGCAACGTGGCGGGGCTGCGGCCCACCCCCGGGCGGGTGCCGGCGCCGTCGGCCGTCGCGGCCTGGTTCACCCTCGGCGTGCCGGGGCCGATGGCCCGTACCGCCGGGGACCTGGCGCTGCTGATGAGCGCGGTCGCCGGGTTCGACACCTCATCCCCCCTGTCGATCGCCGAGAGCGGCACCGTCTTCGCCGGGCCGCTGGAGCTGGAGGCGACCGGGCTGCGCGTGGCCTGGAGCCCGGACCTGGGCGGGCTGCCCGTCGACGCGGAGACCGCCAAGGTCACCGCGGCCGCCCCGGCCGCGCTCGCGGAGCTGGGCGCGCGGGTGGAGCGGGTGGAGCTGGACCTGTCGGACGCCGAGGACGCCTTCCGGATCTACCGGGCGTGGTACTACGCGCTCTGCTACGGCGACCTGCCCCAGGAGCGCCTGGGGGCGAACGTGCGCTGGAACGTCGAGCGGGGCCGCGAGGTGACCGGGGCCGACCTAGCCCGCGCCGAGCGGCTGCGCAGCGGGCTCTACCGGCGGATGGAGTCCTTCTTCGGCACCTACGACTTCCTGATCGCCCCGGTCAGCCAGGTGCCGCCGTTCCCGGTGGACGCCCCGTACGTCTCGGAGATCAACGGGCAGGCGCTGCCCGACTACCTGGCGTGGATGCGCTCGGCCTACTGGATCAGCGTGCTGCACGCCCCGGCGGCGTCGGTGCCGTGCGGGTTCACCTCGGACGGGCTGCCGGTGGGCGTGCAGATCATCGGGCGCCCCTTCGCCGACATGGCGGTGCTCCGGCTGGCCCACGCCTTCGAGCGCGCCACCGGGTACGGCGCGCGCAGGCCGCCCCGCTGACCGCGACCGCCGCACCTACCGGCCGTCGATGTCATGCGACGGCAACGGCCCGTAGGGGTCGTCCCCGCCGAACGGATGGCGCAGCGGCGAGTCGCGGTAGCCCGCGATGCCCTCCAGGACGAAGAAGGCGCCGGCGGCCAGGGTCGGCCACGCGTACAGCACGCCCCTGGCGGTCAGCGCCAGCGGCCCCGGGACCAGCGAGCTTCCCGCGGAGCTCCCCGAGGCGGCGACGCTCACCGCGCCGAGGTTGGCCGCCTCGCCGACCAGCAGCGCGAGGTGCGCGCCGAGCAGGCCGCCCGCGGCCAGGCCCACCACCACCGGCAGCGGGCGCCCCCCGCGCGACACGCCGTAGCCGATGACCCCGCAGACCAGCCCGAGCACCCCCGTGATGACGGCGAACCAGCCGTCGGCGGCGATCAGCGCCTGCGTGGAGGGATCGGCCAGCAGCGGCCCCTTGCCCGTCACGACGTACGGGGGTCGCGGCGCGGCCAGCGACCACAGGATCCCGGCGACGACTCCGGCCAGGGCGAGCACCAGCACGGTGATCACGAAGTCACGCACAGCGCGCACCACAGCCCCCTCACCCTCTGTGCAGATGTGCCCGATGTTACCCATCCGCCCGCCCGGCGCCACCCGGGGTTCCCGCCGAGTCCCGTTACGCTTACGGGGTGAACGAAGAGGCATGGTTGATCGAACCCTCCGGGCCGCTCCGCGGTGACGTCGAGGTCCGCGGTTCCAAGAACGGCGTCTCCAAGCACATGGTCGCCGCGATGCTGGGCACCGGTGAGAGCACGATCCAGAACGCCCCGGACGTGGGCGAGGTGGGGATCACCGCGCAGATGCTGAGGGCGCTCGGCATCGACGTGGAGATCAGCTCCGGGGAGATCACCGTCTCTCCCGGGGAGCAGATCAACCCGCACGTCCCGGCGGCGTTCACCGGCCTCAACCGGATCCCGATCCTGATGCTGGGCCCGCTGCTGCACCTGGCGGGCGAGGCGTTCGTGCCGCTGGTCGGCGGCGACCCGATCGGCCGCCGGCCCGTCGACTTCCACGTCGAGGCGCTGCGCGCGATGGGCGCCGAGGTCGAGGTGAGCGACACCGGCGTGTACGCCAAGGCCAAACGGCTGCGCGGCACCCGGCTCGAACTGCCCTACCCCAGCGTCGGCGCCACCGAGACGATCCTGATGTCCGCGGTGCTGGCCGAGGGCAAGACCGTGCTGAAGGGCGCGGCGATGGAGCCCGAGGTGGTGGAGCTCGCCCTGTTCCTGCAGCGCATGGGCGCGCGCATAGAGCTGAGCCCGGACCGGCGCATCGTGATCGAGGGGGTGGAGCACCTGCACGGCGCCTCCACCTGGCTCAACGGCGACCGCATCGAGGCGTTCTCCTACCTGGCGGCCGGTCTGATCACCGGCGGCCAGGTACGGGTGCACGGCTGCCCGCAGGACCGGCTGGTCACCGCGATCACCACCCTGGCCAGGATGGGCGCCGAGGTCGACATCACCGACGACTACCTGTCGGCGTCGGCGCCGCACGGATTGCGGGCCGCGGCGGTGCAGACCGACACGCACCCGGGGTTCATGACCGACTGGCAGACGCCCCTGATGGTGCTGTTCACCCAGGCCCAGGGTATGTCGGTGCTGCACGAGACCGTGTTCGAGAACCGCCTGGTCTACGTGCCCGCGCTGCAGAAGATGGGCTGCGAGATCGAGGTGTTCGACGTCTGCCTGGGCGGCCCGGCCTGCCGCTACCACGACACCAACGCCAAGCACTCGGCGGTCGTGCGCGGCGTGTCCAGGCTGAGCGGCGCCGACGTGACGCTGCCCGACATCCGGGCCGGGTTCTCCGCCGTGCTGGCCGCGGCCGCCGCGGAGGGCGTCTCCACGCTGCGCGGGGTGCATCACATCGAGCGGGGCTACCACCGGCCGTTCGAGCAGTTCGCCTCTCTCGGGCTGAAGATCAGTCGAGAAAAGGTGCAGGACGGGTAAGGATTGGCAACCGGGTGTTTATGGGTGATCATCCGGTTGCACGTTACCTTGTGTGACATCGCACCCAGAGGTGAGACGCGGACCCGGCGCGTGCCTGCGCGTCCTTGCGGCCTGCGGGGTGCTCGGCGGGCTGCTGGCCGCCCTGGCCGCGCTGCCGCTGGTCGGCACGGTGGGGGTCACCGTCAACAACGTCACGAGAACCCTGACGGACCTGCCGCCGAGCCCTCGGGAGAACCCGCTCGCCCAGCGCACCGTGCTCCTGGACCGGAACGGCAAGCGGTTCGCCCAGTTCTACACGGAGAACCGGACCGTCGTACGGCTCGACCAGGTCGCCCCCGTCATGCGTGAGGCGATCGTGGCGATCGAGGACTCGCGCTTCTACGAGCACGCGGGCCTGGACATCAAGGGCACCCTGCGCGCCCTGGTGACCAACACCAGGGCGGGCGGGGTGCGCCAGGGCGGCTCCTCGCTCACCCAGCAGCTGGTGAAGAACATCCTGGTCGAGAACTCCGAGACCGAGACCGAGCGCGCCCAGGCCCGCGCGCCCAGCATCCAGCGCAAGATCACCGAGCTGCGGTACGCGCTGGCGATGGAGAAGAAGTACACCAAGGCCGAGATCCTGGAGCGCTACCTCAACATCGCCTACTTCGGCGCGGGGGCCTTCGGGGTGGAGGCCGCCGCCCAGCGGTTCTTCTCGGTCGCGGCCTCCCGGCTGACCCTGGCGCAGGCGGCGACACTGGCCGGCGCGGTCCGCACCCCGTACATCACGGACCCGTCGCTGGACGCGGCGCGCAGGAAGAAACTGCGAGAGCGCAGGGACATCGTCCTGGAGCGGATGGCCCAGCTGTCGTACGTCCCCCGGCCCCGGGCGGAGGCCGCCATGAGACGGCCGCTGAACCTCCGGCTGCAGCCGCAGCCCGGCGGCTGCGACGGGAGCGTCTATCCCTACTTCTGCCTGTACGTGCACAGGGAGCTGCTGACCAACCCGGTCTTCGGCCACACCCGCGCGGAGCGGGAGCGCCGCCTGGCCAGGGGCGGTCTGGTGCTCCGCACCACCCTGGCGCCGAGGGCCCAGCGGGCCGCGGAACGCGCCATCGCCGCGCGCGTCGGCAGCAAGGACACCGAGGTCGCCGCCGAGGCCATGATCCAGCCTGGCACCGGGCGGATCCGGGCCATGGCGGCGAGCAAGAAGTACGGCCTCAACACCGGCGGCAAGAACAACGGCCCCCGCACCACCTACAACCTGGTCGCCGACACCGCGCACGGAGGCGGCCAGGGATTCCAGGCGGGATCGACGTTCAAGGTGTTCACCCTGGCGACCGCGCTCAGCCAGGGCTGGCGGTTCGACCAGGGTTTCATGACACCCGGCAGCTTCGTGCCCGACAGCGGTTTCAAGAACTGCCTGGGCCGCAAGGTCAACGACCCCGGCGCGGAGATCTTCAACGCGAGCGGCGAGGGCAACGGCGGCCCGCAGAGCCTGTCCACCGGTACCTGGAAGTCGGTGAACATCTTCTACATGATGCTGGAGCAGCGGGTGGGCCTGTGCCCGGTCGTCAGGACCGCCAAGGCGGTGGGCATCGCCCGCGCCGACGGCGCCCCACTGCGGGAGGTGCCGACCTTCACCCTGGGGGTGAACGAGATGGACCCGGTGACCGTGGCGGCGGCGTTCGCCGCGTTCGGGGCGCGGGGCCGCTACTGCCGCCCGCTGGCCATCGTCGAGATCGTCGAGCGGAACGGCAGGCACTTCCGCGTCCCGCCCAGCTGCGCGCAGGCGATCGAGCGCGACGTGGCCGACGCGGTCAACTACCTGCTGTCCGGGGTGTTCACCAAGGGCACCATGACCGGCCAGAGCATCGGCCGCCCGGCGGCGGGCAAGACCGGCACCAACAACGGCTACACGTCGGCCTGGTTCGCCGGCTACACCCCCGACCTGGCCGCGGCGGTCAGCGTGGGCGACATCCGCGGCTCCTACCGCTACCCGCTGCGCGACGTCGAGATCGGCGGCGAGTACTACGGAGCGGTCCAGGGGGCCTCCCTACCGGGGCCGATCTGGGTGTCGTCCATGTCCGCCGCCCTGCGGGACGTCTCGCCGCGTTCCTTCCACCACCCGGACATGGGCCGTTTCGGCGGCGGGTTCACCCCGGGCCTGAAGGAGGCCGAGGAGGCCGAGAAGGCCAAGCGCCGTGACGGCGAGCGTCGCGGCGAGGAGGCCCACGCGGACGGGCCCCGCCGGGCTCGCGGCTTCCCCCGGAACCGCGGTTTCCCCCGGGCCCGCGGTTTCCACCGGGCCGCGGGTCCGGGAGTTCACGATGGCGGAAGAGGAGGCGGCCTGCCGCCCGGCAACGCGTGGTAGAACAGGCCCAGGTCGTCCTGGCCGCCGTCACCGCTGCTCGTGGAGTAGACGGTGGTCCAGTTCGCGGCGTCGTCGGAGACCTGGATCGTGTACGCCTTGCCGTAGGCGGCCTCCCAGAACAGCTTGACCCGGGAGATCGAGGAGATCACCCCCAGATCGACGCGGATCCACTGGGGATCGCTGCCCTCCAGGGAGGCCCAGCGAGTCGAGGTGAGGTTGCCGTCGACCGCCTTGCCCGAGCTGTAGGAGGAGCCCTCCTTGGACGAGGAGGAGGCGGGGCCTGCCCTGCGACAGCAGGGTCTCGGCGGCTTCGGCGCGGCCGGTGGCGACCAGGACCCCGGCCAGGAGGACGGTGACCGCCGAGAGGGTGAGAAGGAGGCGGTTCTCACGCCCCCAGGCAGGCGGGGCCGAGCAACTGCTTCAAATCGCCCATCAGGGCCGGTGAAGGCGACACCCGCAGGCGGTCGTCGAGGCGCATGATGGTGGTCTTGGGGCCGTTGTGCACCTGCAGGTGCACCTCGGTGGTGCCCGGATGGGCGGTCAGCACCTCCTTGAGGCGGCCGACCACCGGCGGGGTGCAGCGGGTCAGGGCGAGGCTGACCGCCAGGGGACCACCGGCCTCACGGGTCAGGTCCGGAGCCGTCACCTCCATGGCGATGATCTTTCCGACGTCCTCGCGCTTGTCCAGGCGGCCCTTGACGAAGACGATGGCGTCCTCGGCGAGCACGGTCGCGCAGAGCTGGTAGGCCGAGGGGAAGATCATCACCTCGATGGCACCCTCCAGGTCCTCCAACTGGGTCAGCACCCAGGTGTCGCCCTTCTTGGTGACCTTGCGCTGCAGGCCGCTCAGGATGCCGCCGACGGTGACGACCTGGCCGTCGGGACGGTGCTCGTCCTGGAGCGAGGCGATCGAGCAGTCGGCGCCGGAGGCAAGGATGTGCTCCACGCCGAAGAGCGGGTGGTCGGAGACGTACAGGCCGAGCATCTCCCGCTCGAACTGCAGCAGCGTGTTCTTGTCCCACTCGCCCACCGGGATCTGCACGTCGAAGGTCTGGTCCTCGGCGCCCTCGACCGCACCGAACAGGGAGTCCTGCCCCTGGGCCTCGTTCTTCTTGATGCCGATGATGCTGTCGACCGCCTGCTCGTGGACCATCACCAGGCCCTTGCGCACGTGCCCGAACGAGTCGAAGGCGCCGGCCTTGATCAGCGACTCGATGACCCGCTTGTTGCAGACGACCATGGGGACCTTACGCAGGAAGTCCTTGAAGTCGGCGAAGCGGCTCTTCTCCTTGCGCGCGGCGATGATCCCGTCGACCACGTTGCCGCCGACGTTGCGGATGGCCGACAGGCCGAACCGGACGTCGGTGCCGCGCGGCGTGAAGTCGAAGTCGGAGTCGTTGACGTCCGGCGGCAGCACCTTGATGCCCATCCGGCGGCACTCGTTGAGATAGAGGGCCGACTTGTCCTTGTCGTCCTTGACCGAGGTCAGCAGCCCGGCCATGTACTCGGCCGGGTAGTTGGCCTTGAGGTAGGCGGTCCAGTAGGAGACCAGGCCGTAGGCGGCGCTGTGCGCCTTGTTGAAGGCGTAGTCGGAGAAGGGCAGCAGGATGTCCCAGAGCGTCTTGATCGCGGCCGCGGAGTAGCCGTTGTCCTTCATGCCCTGCTCGAACGACTCGAACTGCTTGTCCAGCTCCGACTTCTTCTTCTTGCCCATCGCGCGGCGCAGCAGGTCGGCCTTGCCGAGCGAGAACCCGGCGACCTTCTGCGCGATGGCCATGACCTGCTCCTGATAGACGATCAGGCCGTACGTGGTGCCGAGGATCTCCTGCAGCGACTCCTCGAACTCCGGGTGGATCGGGACGATCTCCTGCTGGCCGTTCTTGCGCAGCGCGTAGTTGGTGTGGGAGTTGGCGCCCATCGGGCCGGGCCGGTACAGCGCGCCGACGGCGGAGATGTCCTCGAAGTTGTCGGGTTTCATCAGCCTCAGCAGCGACCGCATGCCGCCGCCGTCCAGCTGGAACACCCCCAGGGTGTCACCCCTGCCGAGCAGTTCGTAGGTCTTGCGATCGTCCAGCGGCAGCTTGAGCAGGTCGATCTGCTCGCCGGTGTTGGCCTCGATCATCTTCAGGCAGTCGTCGATGATCGTGAGGTTGCGCAGGCCCAGGAAGTCCATCTTCAGCAGGCCGAGCGTCTCGCAGGTCGGGTAGTCGAACTGCGTGATGATCACACCGTCGGAGTCGCGGCGCATGATCGGGATGTAGTCGGTCAGCACCTCCGCCGACATGATGACCCCGGCGGCGTGCACGCCGGTCTGCCGGATCAGGCCCTCCAGGCCCCTGCCGAGGTCCATCGCCGACTTGACGTCGACGTCCTCCTCGTACAGCCTGCGCAGCTCGCCGGCCTCGTTGTAGCGCGGATGATCTTTGTCGAAGATGCCGGAGAGCGGGATGTCCTTGCCCATCACCGCGGGCGGGAACGCCTTGGAGACCTTGTCGCCCAGCGCGTACGGGTGGCCCAGGACGCGGGCCGCGTCCTTGATGGCAGCCTTCGCCTTGATGGTGCCGAAGGTGGCGATCATGGCGACCTTGTCGGCCCCGTACTTCTCCGTCACGTACCGGATCACGTCGCCGCGCCTGCGCTCGTCGAAGTCGATGTCGACGTCGGGCATGGAGACGCGGTCGGGGTTGAGGAACCGCTCGAAGATCAGCCCGTGCGGCAGCGGGTCGAGGTCGGTGATGCCCAGCGCGTACGCGGCCAGCGAGCCGGCGGCCGAGCCGCGGCCGGGGCCGACCCGGATGCCGTTGTTCTTGGCCCACATGATGAAGTCGGCGACCACGAGGAAGTAGGAGGGGAACCCCATCTGCAGGATGACGCCCATCTCGAACTCGATCTGCGCGCGGTGCTCGGCGTCGACGCCCTCGGGGAAGCGCCGCTCCATGCCCCGCCAGATCTCCTTGCGGAACCAGCTCTCCTCACTCTCCCCCTCGGGCAGGGGGAAGGTCGGCATCAGGTTCTTGAAACCGAACATGCCGCTCGGGTCGACCTTCTCGGCGACCAGCAGGGTGTTGCGGCAGCCCTCGGCCCACAGGTCCGAGGAGTCGACCGCGCGCATCTCGTCGGCGTTCTTGATGTAGTAGCCGCTGCCGTCGAAGCGGAAGCGGTCGGGGTCGGACAGCTGCTTGCCGGTCTGGATGCACAGCAGCGCGTCGTGGGAGGTCGCGTCCGACTCGTAGGTGTAGTGGGAGTCGTTGGTCACCAGCGGCGGGATGCCCAGCTCGCGCGAGATGCGGGTCAGGCCGTCCCGGACCCTGCGCTCGATGTCGAGCCCATGATCCATGACCTCCAGGTAGTAGTTCTCCTTGCCGAACAGCTCCTGGAACCTGGCCGCCGCCGCGACCGCCTCGTCGTACTGCCCCAGGCGCAGGCGGGTCTGCACCTCACCCGACGGGCAGCCGGTGGTGGCCATCAGCCCCTCGGCGTGCTCGGCGAGGATCTCCGCGTCCATCCGCGCCCACTTACGGACGAAGCCCTCGGTGTAGGCGCGCGAGGAGAGCTTCATCAGGTTGCTCAGACCCTTGGCGTTCTTCGCCCAGATGGTCATGTGGGTGTAGTAGCCACCCGCCGAGACGTCGTCGCGCTTCTGGTGCGGCTCGCCCCACAGCACCGGCTTCTTCTGGTGCCGGGAGGCCGGGGCGACGTAGGCCTCGATGCCGATGATCGGCTTGATCCCCGCCCCGGTCGCCTGCTTGTAGAAGTCGTAGGCCCCGTGCATGTTGCCGTGGTCGGTGATCGCGATGGCGGGCATGCCCAGGTCGCCGACCTGCTTGAACATTTGCTTCAAACGGGCGGCTCCATCCAACATGGAGTACTCCGTGTGAACGTGCAGATGCACAAACGAGTCTGACATGCGGCCCCGTCCTCCCCTAGTCGCACCGTCGGCGGGGAAAGCGTATCCAAATCCGAGTTCCCAAAGTGACCCGTGTGCTCCGGGTCGTCTCTCCCTCTCAGTCTCGCTCGGCGGGCGCCGAGCGGCGTTCCTCGGCGAGGTGCAGGCCCGCCTCGATGACGGCGTTCATGATGGGGGCGAGCCGGGCCTCGCCCAGGACGGGGGCGCGGCGGGCCATCTCGGCGACCACCTGGCGCTCGCGGGCGGCGTCGCGACCGGCGAAGCCTCCGACGGGCTTGAGGCGCTGGATGGTTCCGGCGAGCTCGGCACGGCGTTCCAGCAGGACGGCGAGGGCGGCGTCGACGCGGTCGATGGCGTCGCGGGCGGCGGGCACCGAGTCGGGGACCTCCCTGCGGGTGACGGCACCGACGATCCTGGTGGCCTCCAGCGCGGCCAGCGCGTCCTGCTCGGTGGCGCCGGGGTCCAGCAGGAGGCCGTCGGCGCCGGCGGCGATCGCGGCGGCGGCCAGCGCGGGGTCCGCGCCGAGGTCGGCCAGGACGGGGCGGCCCGACCTCGTCCGCGCGGCGCGCATCAGGGCGAGGTCGAAGGTGGCGCCGCCCGGGTGGGCGCGGCCGCTCTCGCAGAGCATGATCTGGTCGTTGCCCTCCGCCACGCAGTGGCCGGCGACCGCCAGCCACTCCTCCAGCGTCGCGGAGGAGGCCCGCTGGACGAGCACCGGCAGGCCGAGCCTGGCCGTGGCGCGTACCAGCTCCAAATCTCGCATCCAGGCCGCGCCGACCACCACGCCGTCCGCACTCTCGGCGATCACCGGCAGGTCTCCCGCCGAGGACGGCTCCACCAGGAGCGGCCCCGCCCCCTCGGCGCGGGCCGCCACCACGGACTCGGCGGCGGGGATCCCACCGTGCCGGTCCCGCAGGCTGATCCAGCGGGCGTCCGCACCGGAGCCGCCTATCACCACGGCCGGTCCGGCCCCCACCGTGAGCGCACCCAGCCCTACCGCTGCGCGTTCCAGAGGTGCGGTGGTCGACATGAGGCTCCCCCATGCTCGGCCGGCGCGCGTCCCGCGGGCCGGCGGCCGTTCGGAAAGAGGTGTTCGAAATGAAAAAGGCAGAGACCTCGCGTCTCCGCCCGGTGCGGCTCCGGCTGGTCGCCAGGCCCTGTCCCTCGGATCTCCTGCCCGTCTCCTGCCCACCGCGTTGCCGTCGGTCACCGCGGCTCACTGCTCCGCCTTGCGAGGGGCCGCCCGACCGACCCTCGCCACGGTAAGATCCGCGGGACAGAGGCTAGATCACACTGTCACGACCGGCTCTCCGGAGCCGGGCCGGTAAACGCGAAACAACAGGTCATGGGGCCAATCTTAGGTCATCTGCTGGACACCCGTCACGTACTGGACAGCGCATCTCAGGATATGGACTTTTCCCCGGCGAGTGAGTCGATCACTTTACTGGGCTATGAGAGTATTCGGGGGTTCCGAAGGAGGTAAGCCGGTTGATGGCCGAAGCACAGCCCGAGGGGCGCCGTATCGCCTCCCGTTACCACCTGCTCGAAGCCATCGGCCGGGGTGGCATGGGCATCGTGTGGCGGGCCCATGACGAGCTTCTGGACCGCGAGGTCGCGATCAAGGAGGTCCGCTACGCCGACATGCTCGGCGAGGACAACCAGGAGGACTTCAACCGGCGCACCAAGCGCGAGGCACGTGCCGCCGGGCGCCTGACCCACCCGAACGTGGTGGTCGTCCACGACGTCGTCGAGGAGGACGGGCGTCCCTGGATCGTCATGCAGCTGGTGGAGTCGCGCTCCCTCGGCAAGGTACTGAGGCAGGACGGGCCGCTGCCGCCGCAGCGGGTGGCGGAGATCGGCCTGCAGGTGCTGGAGGCACTGCGCGCCGCCCACGCCCAGGGAGTGCTGCACCGCGACGTCAAACCGGAGAACGTGCTGCTGGCCGACGACGGCCGGGTGGTGCTGACCGACTTCGGCATCGCGACGCTCGAAGCCGAGACCGCGCTGACCATGACCGGCATCGCGGGCACCCCCGCGTTCATCCCTCCCGAACGCATCAAGGGCGGCAGCGCGCAGCGCGAGTCGGACCTGTGGTCGCTCGGCGCGACCCTGTACGCCGCCGTCGAGGGCAAGCCCCCGCACGACCGGGGCGGTGCGCTGCCGACCATGCACGCCGTCCTGAACGACGAGCCCGAGCCCCCGGTCCACGCCGGGCCGCTGGCCCCGATCCTGGAGGGGCTGCTCCGCAAGGACCCGGCGCTGCGCATGCCCTACAAGGAGGCGGAGCGGCTGCTGCGCAGGGTGGCCGAGGGGGCGGGCAACCGTGACCGGCCCGCCAGGACCGCCGTCATGCCCGCCGTGAGCCCGGCGGCCGACACCGATCCCGGAGCCCGCTTCCAGGTCGGCGCCCTCCCCCAGACCGGCGCGAAGCTGGACTCCGTACCCGCCGAGTCCGGGGACGAGGTGGCGCCCGCGCGGGGCGAGGAGCCGCCGAAGACCGCCGCGGAGCCGCCCGCCGGAGACGTACGGCAGGAGCCGGGCGCCGGAGCGAAGGCGAAGACCGCGGAGGCGGCGCCGGGGGCGAAGCCCGGTGCCAAGGCCGCCCCCCGCGCCGGGAGCGGTCCCGCTCCGGAGGCCGCGGACGACTCCGAGGCGAACCGGCCCACCAGCAGGGCACCCTCCGGCGCCAGGGCCGCCGGAGCGGCGGCCGCGGCCGGCGCGGCTGCGGCGGCGAGGTCCGCCGCCGCGGGCTCCGGCATCGCTTCCGAGCCGGCACCGGCCCCGGAGGCGAAGCCCGCCGCCGCGTCTCGTGCCACGCCCCCGCCCGCCGTGGCCGAGGAGAGACCCGCCGCGAGCCGCGAGGGCGCCCCTCCCGCCGCGGCCGAGCAGGGATTCGCGCGCCGGAGGCCCGTCCCCGTCTCGCGGCCCAACCCCTTCCCGCCGGTGGGCCGCGAGCCCTCGCCCAGAGCAGAGCCCGCGAGCGAGCCCGCACCCGCCGCCGGGCCCGCACCCGCCCAGTGGCGAGAGCCCTCGGCCCCCTCCTACGCCGGCCATGACCACGAGGCGGCCACGCTGACCTCGCAGAAGCGCGGCGGCTCCCAGCTGAAGCGGGGGCTGCTGGTGCTGCTGCCCGCGCTGCTGGTCGTCGGCGGGGTCGCCGGCTGGCTCGGCATGCGCAGCCGCGAGAACGAGGAGGCCACGCGGGCCGGCTCGGGGAAGCCGGGCACCTCAAGCGCGCCGAGCGTCCCGAGCGGCGATGCCAAGGCGACCCCGCAGGGCTCACCCGAGCCGGCGTCCTCTCCCCCGCCCAGCCCGAGCCCCACCAAGACCGAGAAGAAGTCCGCCCTGCCCTCCGGCTGGCGGATGCACAAGGATGCCAACGGCTTCTCGATCGGCCTGCCCAAGGGGTGGAGCGTGGACAAACGGCCCGGCCAGCAGGTGTGGTTCCGCGGCCCCGACCGGACCAGCTTCGTCTTCGTCGAGTACGTCGACCGGGCGGGCCCCGACCCCAAGCGGGACTGGGAGAACCAGGAGGGGTACAGCCGCGGCAACTTCCCCGGCTACAAGCGGATCAAGATCGAGAAGGTCGACTACATGGTGAAGGCCGCCGACTGGGAGTTCACCTGGCAGATGAGTTCGGGCAAGGCCCGGGTGCTCAACCGGGGGTTCGTCACCAAGGGCGGCCGGGGGTACGCCATCTACTGGCACACCCTGGCCAAGGACTGGAAGAAGAACCTGCACTACTTCGAGGGGTTCGCCGCGACCTTCTCCTCGAAAAAGTAGGGCGGATCCCTACCGGCTACGATTCGTGGGGCTCGGAGGGAGGCGGGGGAGATGGCGGAGCGAAAGGTGGCGGGCCGCTACCAGTTGCTCGAACACCTCGGCGAGGGCGGCATGGGCATCGTCTGGCGAGCCCATGACGAGCTCCTCGACCGGGTCGTGGCAGTCAAGGAGGTCCGTCACCGGGGGGTCGACGAGGCCGCCCGCGCCGACCTGAACCGGCGCACGATCCGCGAGGCCAGGACCGCCGGACGCCTCGACCACCCATCCGTGATCATCGTGCACGACGTGGTCGAGGAGGAGGGGCGTCCCTGGATCGTCATGCAGCTGGTCAGGTCCCGGTCGCTGGGGGAGGTCGTCCGCGCCCACGGCCCCCTCCCGCCCGAGCGGGTGGCCTCGGTGGGACTGCACGTGCTGGGCGCGCTGCGGGCCGCACACGCCGCGGGGGTGCTGCACCGCGACGTCAAACCGGAGAACGTGCTGCTGGCCGACGACGGCCGGGTGGTGCTGACCGACTTCGGCATCGCCTCCATGACGCAGGAGACCGGCATCACCCGCACCGGCGGGATGGTCGGCACACCCGCGTTCCTGCCCCCCGAGCGGCTGCACGGGCTGCCCGCCACCCCCGAGTCGGACCTGTGGTCGCTCGGGGCGACGCTGTACGCGGCGGTCGAAGGCCGGCCCCCGTTCGAGCGGCCCACGGCCGCCGCCACCATGATGGCCGTCCTGCACGGCGAGCCGAGCCCCATGACCCACCCGGGCCCCCTGGCGATGGCGATCCTCGGCCTGATGGCCAGGGACCCGGCCGCCCGGATGGTGCCCGACCAGGCCGAGGCCCTGCTCAACCGCGCCTCCTCTGGTCCCGCGTCCTCCCGGGGCCCCTCGGGACCTGCCGCGGGACCCCTCTCGGGATGGGAGCCGTATCCCGGACAGCAGCCGCACGGCTCCCCCGGAGCTCACCCCAACCCGCCGCACACCGGCCCGTCATACGCCGACCCGTCACACGCCGACCCCCGGTACGCGGGACAGCCGCACCCGGACACGGCGCGGAGCGGTTGGCAGCCGGGTTACCGAAACCCTCCGGGTGCCCTCGAGCAGCCCCCGTACCCACCCGCGCACACGCACCCCGAGCACCCCCCGTACCCGGCCGGACACACACATCCCGAGCACACACACCCCGACCAGGGGGCGTACGGCTACGAGCAGCCGCATCCGGGCTCCTGGCCGGTGCGGGAACAGCCCACCGGCACCGGAGGCGAGCCCGCGCGGCGGACCGGAGCGGGACGGCTGGCGCTCCTGGCCGGAATCCCCGTGCTCGTGATGGCGGTCGGGGTCGGCGGGTGGCTGGTCGTGCGGGCCCAGAACACCACGGCCGACACCGGTCCCGGCCTGCCGACGGCCACGGCCCCGATCACCGGCGGCACCCCGCCCGAGACGCCCCGGGCTGCCACCCCGACGGTGACCCCGACGGTGACCCCGCGGCCGAGCCGGACGATCCCCGCGGGCTGGCGGCTGCACCGCGACCCGATGGGCTTCTCCGTCGCGGTGCCCAGGGGATGGCAGGTCAAGCGGTTCTCCGGCCGCGACCGGGTGGAGTTCCGCGCCCCCGGGTCGAGTGCTCTGCTGTGGATCGAGTCGACGGACGACCCGGAGAAGGACCCGCTCAGGCACTGGCAGAAGGTGGAGCGGGCCGGCAAGGCCGACAATGTCTGGCCGGGCTACCAGCGGATCGGCATCACCTCGCTGAGATACCGGGGGGTGCCCGCCGCCGACTGGGAGTTCACCTACCTCAAGGACGGGGTCCGCACGCACGTCCTGGACCGGGGCTTCCGCACCCTCGCCGACCAGCCGTACGCGATCTACTGGGAGAGCCCGGAGTCGGAGTGGGACCGCTCCCTCTTCGACACGTTCACCAGGACCTTCCGCTCATGAGCGAGCCGGAGAGGGCGCGCTTCTGGCGCAGCCCGGGACTGCCCGGGGTGGACCTGCTCAAGGCCAGATACGTGACCCACCGCTTCGCCCCGCACGCGCACGAAGGCTACGCGATCGCGCTGGTCCTTTCCGGAGTGGAGGAGTTCGGCTACCGGGGCGCCCGCCACCGCGCGGGCGCGGGCAGCCTGAGCACGCTCAACCCCCAGGAGGCGCACGACGGCCACGCGGGCGTCCCCGAGGGATGGAGCTACCGGGTCCTCTACCCGTCCGTCGAGTTCGTCTCCGGGATCGCCGCCGAGGTGATGACCGGGCGCGGCACTCCCTGCTTCCCCGAGACCGTCACCTATCACCAGCCCACCGTCGAGCTGCTGCGGGCCGCGCACCAGGCCGCGGAGCACGGCGACGACCTCGCCTCCTCGACGCTGGCCCGCACCGCCTTCGCCGCCCTGCTCCGGCGGCACGCCACCCGCCCTCTTCTGGAGGCGCGCTCCTGCGACCAGGACCCGGCGGTGCGACGCGCCCGGGAGATCCTGCACGAGCGGCTCGTCGACCCGCCCACGATCGAGGACCTGGCGCGGGCCGTCGACGCCAGGCCGTTCGCGCTGATCCGGGCCTTCAAGGCGGCCACCGGGCTGCCCCCGCACGCCTACCTGAACACGTTGCGGATCATGCGTGCCCGGCGGCTGCTCCAGGCGGGTACACCTCCCGCGCAGGTCGCCGGGGATGTGGGGTTCACCGACCAGGCCCACCTGAGCAGGCACTTCAAACGGATGGTGGGCGTTCCCCCCGCCGCGTACCAGCGTGCAGGAACGTACAAGACCGGAAGTTAAAACCAGACATAAGCTCCCTTTCCATGGATACAACCACTCGCTCCTCCGCGACAAGGGACGGACTGGGCGTGGGGATCGCCGTCGGGCTGTCCGGGGTCGCCTTCGGCGCCGCGGCGGTCACCGCGGGGCTGAGCGTCACGCAGGCGAGCGTGCTGAGCCTGTTCGCCTTCACCGGTGCCTCGCAGTTCGCCCTCGTCGGAGTCGTCGCGGGCGGCGGCAACCTGGTCGCGGGCACGGCCGGCGCGATGCTGCTGGGCGCCCGCAACAGCCTGTACGGCCTGCGCATGGCCGGCGTGCTCGACATCCGGGGCTGGCGCAGGCCGCTGACGGCCCAGGGCGTGATCGACGAGACGACCGCGGTCGCCCTGGCCCAGCCGGACGAGGAGTCGTCCAGGACGGCGTTCCTGGTCACCTTCGTCACCCTCTACCTGACCTGGAACGCCACCACCCTCCTCGGCGCACTGGGCACCTCCTGGGTGGCCGACCCCGCGGTGTTCGGCCTGGACGCGGTCGGTCCCGCGACGTTCCTGGCCATCCTGTGGCCCCGGCTCACCGGGAGCGGCCCCGAGGCCCGTGCGCTGCGGCTGATCGCGGGCGGCGGCGCGGTGATCGCGCTGGCCGCGACCCCGTTCACCCCGCCGGGTGTGCCCGTACTGCTCGCCTCCGTGGCCGTGCTCGCGGTGATCCTGAGGAGGCCCAGGTGACCCTCTGGTGGGCGATCGTCGCCACCTGCGCGGCCTGCTACGCGCTGAAGCTCGCCGGGCTGTCGGCACCGCGCCGGATCCTCGACCACCCCGGGGTGCAGCGCTTCGCGACGCTGGTCCCGGTGGCCCTGCTGGCGGCGCTGATCGCGGTGCAGACCTTCGGGCACGGGCAGGCGCTGCATCTGGACTGGCCGCGCACCGCGGGGATGGGCGCGGCCGTGGTGGCGCTGCTGCTGCGCGCCCCGTTCCTGGTGGTCCTCGCGGTGGCGGCCGTCGTCACCGCCGCGCTGCGCCACCTGCTGAACTGAGAAGGTGACCTGCGTAGCTAATCCTGAATGTCGGGATTAATCCTGGGTAGGCGTCGGCGCATGACCGATTCTCAGGGGATCATCGGAGCCCGCTACCGCCTGCTCGAACGTATCGGCCGAGGAGGCATGGGGACGGTCTGGCGAGCACAGGACGAGGTGCTGGGCCGCGATGTGGCGGTCAAAGAGGTCATCCCCTCCCCCGATCTCACCGGTCCCGAGCGCGAGGTCTTCACCATGCGGACGCTCAGGGAGGCCCGGGCCGCCGGGCGGATCGGGCATCCGGGGGTCGCCACGGTGTACGACGTGATCGAGGAGCACGGGCGCCCCTGGATCGTCATGCAACTGGTCGACTCCCGCACGCTCGGAGCGGTGATCAGGGAGGACGGGCCGCTGCCGCCGGCGCGGGTGGCGCGGATCGGGCTGGAGGTGCTGGGCGCGCTGCTCGCCGCCCATCACGCGGGCGTCCTGCACCGGGACGTGAAGCCGGACAACGTCCTGCTCTCCAAGGACGGGCGGGCCGTGCTCACCGACTTCGGCATCGCCGTCCTGGAGGGCGACTCGTCGATCACCAGGACCGGCTCGCTCATCGGTACCCCGGCGTTCATCGCGCCTGAGCGGGCGAGCGGCGGCTCCGCCGAGTTCGCCTCCGACCTGTGGTCGCTCGGCGTGACGCTGCACATGGCGGTCGAGGGACGCTCCCCCTTCGAGCGCGCCCACCCGCTGGCGACGCTCAGCGCCGTCATGCACCAGGAACCCCCGCCGCTGCGGTTCGCCGGACCGCTCGCTCCCGTGATCTTCGGTCTGCTCCGCAAGGATCCCGCGCGACGCATGTCGGCCCAGGAGGTGCAGGTCCACCTGACCTCGCTGGTGAACGGGACCACCCCGCAGCCGACCATGCCGATCGAACTGCCCCCGGCGGTCCCCGTGCCGGTGGGCGCGCCCACCGCCCCTGCCGGAGCCGGGCGACCGGTGCCCGAGCCCGGCCCGGTGGCCGCCCCGGGGAGGCAACGGCGCCCGGCGATCGCGGCGATGGTCGCGATGGCGCTCGCCGTCGCCCTGACCTCGGCTGGGATGGCCTGGGTCGCCGCCAACTCCTTCGACCAGACCCCCGCGAGGCCGCCGGCCCCGGCGAGTGTGCCCTCCGGGGAGGGTACGCCGACCGCCGAGCCCGAGCGGGCGAAGGCCCCCGCGCGAAACGCCCCCGCCAGGAACGACGGCGCCGGAGACGGCGGTGCTCCCACCCGCCCGGCCCCCGAGAGGTCGGGGGGCGGCGACCCCGCCCCTCGGGACAGACCGTCGGACGAGCCGACGGGTGAGCCTTCGGGGAAACCGTCAGGCAAGCCGTCGCAGGACGGTTCCGAGCAGCCCGAGGAGCCCTCCTCGGGCGACCGGGGAGAGGACGACCAGGGAGGACGGGACGACGGGGGCGAGGGGGCCGAGGAGGGCTCGGGCCAGGGCGACGCGCCGGGCCGGGGGCAGCAGGGCGACTCCCCCGACCAGATCGCCCCCGAGGCCGGGGCGGTCGCCCTCGGCGCGAGCGCCCGGGGCAGGGCCTGAGAAACCACCGGAAACGGTGAACCCGGCAACGGCCGGACGCGCCGGCGGGGCCACCGGCGCGAAGGCACGCCCGCCGCGGGGACCGGCGGGCCGCGCTAGGACTCGGCGGCGACGACCTTCAGGGCGTGGGCCAGGTCGTCGGGGTAGGCGGTGGTGAAGGAGACCCACTCGCCGGTGGTGGGATGCTCGAAGGCCAGGGAGACCGCGTGCAGCCACTGCCGGCTCACTCCCAGCCGCGCGGCCAGGGTCGGGTCGGCCCCGTACAGCATGTCGCCGACGCACGGGTGGCGCAGCGCCGACATGTGGACCCGGATCTGGTGGGTCCGGCCCGTCTCCAGCTTGATGTCCAGCAGCGAAGCCGCGCGGAACGCCTCGATCGTGTCGTAGTGGGTGACCGACTCCTTGCCTCCCGCCACGACCGCCCAGCGGCCGTCCCCGACGGGGTGGCGGTCGATCGGCGCGTCCACGGTGCCGCGGTGCGGGTCGGGGTGGCCCTGGACCAGCGCGTGGTAGCGCTTGTCGACGGTGCGCTCCTTGAAGGCCCGCTTCAGGTGGGAGTAGGCGTGCTCGCTCTTGGCGACGACCATCGCGCCGGTGGTGTTGGCGTCCAGCCGGTGCACGATGCCCTGGCGCTCGGCCGCGCCGCTGGTGGCCACCCGGTGGCCGGCGCCGAGCAGGCCCCCGATCACGGTGGGTCCGGTCCAGCCTGTGGTCGGATGGGCGGCCACGCCGACGGGCTTGTTGACGACGACGATGTCGTCGTCCTCGTACACGATGTGCATGCCGGGCACGGGTTCCGCCACCGGCATCGGCGCGGTGGGCGGCGGCGGGAGGGTGACCTCCAGCCAGGCGCCCCCGTGGAGCCGGTCGGACTTGGCCGCGGTCGAGCCGTCCACCAGCACGTCACCGGCGACGATCAGCTCGGCCGCCCGGGTGCGGGAGAGGCCGAACAGGCGTGACAGGGCGGCGTCGAGACGCTCGCCCTCCAGCCCGTCGGGGACGGGGAGACTCCGCCGGTCAGCCATTGCCGTTCTCCTTCGCTTCCTTCTCGGCTCCCGTGTCGCGCGTGCCGTCGATCTGGTAGCCCCGCCAGGCGAGGAAGACCGCCAGGATGCCGCCGCAGACGATCGCCGAGTCGGCGATGTTCCAGACCGGGAAGTGGCCGGGGAAGGTCTCCACGAAGTCGACCACGTGTCCCTGCAGCGGTGCGGGCCTGCCGGAGCCGAAGCCCGAGGGCCAGCGGAAGATCCGGTCGGTGAGGTTGCCGAGCGCCCCGCCGAGCAGCAGGCTCAGCGTGATCGCCCAGGGCAGGCTGCGCAGGTTGCGCGCGGTACGCAGGATCGCCACCACGACGGCGGCCGCGACACAGGTGAAGACGATCGTCATCCCGGTGCCGAGGCCGAAGGCGGCCCCGGAATTGAAGATCACCCGGAACTGGAGCACGCCGGGGATGACCACGATGGGTTCCCTGCCCTCCAGGGTCTTCAGTACGAGGGTTTTCGTGGCGAGGTCGAGGGCGTAGACGATGGGGACGATCACCGCGAGCACGGCGATCCGCCGCGCCGCGAGCGGGGCGGCGGGGGCCGCCCCGTTCTCGGTGTCGCCGGTCAGCGGCGCTCCTCCCGCTGCTTGCAGGCCACGCACAGCGTCGCCCTCGGAAACGCCTGAAGGCGCTCCTTTCCGATCGGCTGATGGCACGATTCGCACACTCCGTAGGTCCCCGCGTCGATCCGGGCGATCGCTCGCTCGTTCTGCGCGACCAGGTCGCGCGAGTTCAGGGTAAGGGCGATTTCGCGCTCACGTTCATACGTCCGCGCTCCGGCGTCGGCCTGGTCGTCGCCCGCACCGTCGGTAACGTCGCTTGACGCGATCTCGATCTCGGCCTTGGCGATCTCCTTGGTGAGCTCGCGGCTCTCCGCGACCAGTCGCCCGCGGACCTCCGCGAGTTCCTCGGCCGACCAGGTGACGACGGCACCGTCGGATGACGGCGCTGCCGCGCTGTTGTCTGCGCGCACGGTCGCGGCCATGGCGACCTCCTTGCTAGATCGAACCGTATCCAATGTGGTAAACGGTGCGGGCAGCTTAGGTCCCTCATAACAGAACGACAAACGACCCGCCGCAATGTTTGCCAATCCAGTAACATCCGGTCGCTTCCCCCTGATTCCCCCAGCCGCCTCTGATATGGGGAAGCTTCCGGCAGGCGGGTGCGTTATCGTGTGAGCCTGCACGGCGTTGATGGGGACAGCAACCTCCGCACCCCCTCGCACGAGCGACCCGGGGACGGTGCGAGCCCGGGGCGAGGCGCTGAGGGAAGATCACCCCGGAGCCGCCGGAAGAACGGCCGTGACGGCCCAGTAGACCCGGCAGCAGACCAAAGGAAGAGGGCCTTCTCGCACGCGAAGGCCAAGGAGGGTGGTACCGCGGGGCCCAACAGCCTCGTCCCTCCACGCCACAGCCGATTCCAGCGTGGAGGTCCAGCCCATCATGTCCGCCTATTTCCGCTCTCTTCCTGCGCAGGTCGATCTTCCCGCGCTTGAGCACGAGGTGCTCGACCGCTGGCGGGACGGCAAGATCTTCGAGCGCTCGGTCGAGCAGAACACCGGCGGCCCCACCTGGGTCTTCTATGAGGGCCCGCCCACCGCCAACGGCATGCCGGGCGTCCACCACGTCGAGGCCCGCGTCTTCAAGGACGTCTTCCCCCGCTACAAGTCGATGCGGGGCTACAGCGTGCCCCGCAAGGCGGGCTGGGACTGCCACGGGCTACCCGTCGAGGTCGCCGTCGAGAAATCCCTCGGTCTCTCCGGCAAGAAGGACATCGAGGCGTACGGCGTCGCCGAGTTCAACGCCAAGTGCCGCGAGTCGGTGCTGCGGCATGTGGACGCCTTCGAGGAGATGACCGAGCGGATGGGGTACTGGATCGACCTGTCCCAGGCCTACCGCACGATGGACCCGGCCTACGTGGAGTCCGTCTGGTGGTCACTCAAGGTCATCTTCGACAAGGACCTGCTCTCCCGCGACTTCCGCATCACCCCGTACTGTCCCCGCTGCGGCACCGGCCTGTCCGACCACGAACTGGGCCAGCCCGGCGGCTACGAGACCGTCACCAGCCCGTCGGTCTACGTCCGCATGCCCGCCACCTCGGGACCGCTGGCCGACCTCGGCGCCTCGCTGCTGATCTGGACCACCACGCCCTGGACGCTGGTCTCCAACACCGCCGTGGCCCTGCACCCCGACGTGACCTACGTCGCGGCGCGCCCCGCGGGGTCCGACGAGATCCTGGTGGTGGCCGAGCCGCTGGTCGTCTCCGCGCTGGGCGAGGGGGCCGAGGTCCTGGCCTCCTTCCAGGGCGCCGACCTGGAGCACACCACCTACTCGCGCCCCTTCGACCTGGTCGACATCCCCGGCGCGCACTACGTGGTGCTCGGCTACTACGTCACCACCGAGGACGGTACCGGCCTGGTTCACCAGGCACCCGCCTTCGGCGCCGACGACATGACGACCTGCAAGCGGTACGGGCTGCCCGTGGTCAACCCGATCGGCCCCGACGGCCGGTTCCTCGACAGCGTGCCCCAGGTCGGGGGCCAGTTCTTCAAGGACGCCGACGAGGGGCTCACCGCCGACCTGCGGGCGCGCGGCCTGCTCTACCGGGGCAGCCACTTCGAGCACAGCTACCCGCACTGCTGGCGCTGCCACACCGCGCTGCTCTACTACGCCCTGCCCGCCTGGTACATCCGCACCACCGCGATCAAGGACCGGCTCCTCGCCGAGAACGAGAAGACCAACTGGTACCCCGAGACGATCAAGTGGGGCCGCTTCGGCGAGTGGCTGCGCAACAACGTCGACTGGTCGCTGTCGCGCTCGCGTTACTGGGGCACCCCGCTGCCGCTGTGGATCTGCACCGCCGACGAGTCGCACGTCACGTGCGTCGGCTCGCTGGAGGAGCTGAGCCGGCTGTCCGGCCGGGACGTCTCCGCGCTCGACCCGCACCGCCCCTACGTGGACGACGTCACACTGCCCTGCCCCACCTGCGGGGCCGAGGCCCGGCGGGTGCCCGACGTGATCGACGCCTGGTACGACTCGGGCTCGATGCCGTTCGCCCAGTGGGGGGCGCCGTACCGCAACGAGGAGATGCTCGAGAAGGCCTATCCGGCGCAGTTCATCTGCGAGGCCACCGACCAGACCCGCGGCTGGTTCTACTCGCTGATGGCGGTCGGCACGCTCGTCTTCGACCGGTCCTCGTACGAGAACGTGCTCTGCCTCGGCCTGATCCTGGCCGAGGACGGCCGCAAGATGAGCAAGCACCTGGGCAACGTGCTCCAGCCGATGCCGCTGATGGACCAGCACGGCGCCGACGCGCTGCGCTGGTACATGGCCTGCTCCGGCTCACCGTGGGCGGCCCGCAGGGTCGGGCACGGCGCCCTTGAGGAGATCGTCCGCAAGGTCCTGCTCACCTACTGGAACACCACCTCCTTCTTCACCCTGTACGCCAACGCCGAGTCCTGGTCGCCCTCCAGGCTCGCCGAGGCTCCCGCGTACGCCGAGCGCCCGTTGATCGACCGCTGGGCCCTCGCCGAGCTGCACCGGACGGTGGCCGAGGTCACCGCGTCGATGGACGTCTTCGACACCGCCCGCGTCGGGCGGCGGCTCTCGGAGTTCCTCGACGACCTGTCCAACTGGTATGTGCGACGCTCCCGCCGCCGCTTCTGGGCCGGTGACACCGCGGCGTTCGCCACGCTCTACGAGTGCCTGGAGACCGTCACCCGGCTGATGGCACCGGTGGTGCCGTTCACCACCGACTACGTCTGGGACGTGCTCCGCGACACCGACGCCCCCGTCTCGGTCCACCTGGCCGGCTGGCCCGAGGTCAACGGCGAGCTGCTGGATGAGGAGCTGTCGGAGCGGATGGCCCTGGTCCGCCGCCTGGTGGAGCTGGGCCGCTCGGCCCGCGCCTCCAGCGGGATGAAGACCCGCCAGCCGCTCGGCCGTGCCCTGGTCGGCGCCCCCGGCTGGGCCACGCTCCCGCCCGAGCTGCGCGAACTGATCGCCGACGAGCTCAACGTCAAGGGCCTGGAGGACCTGTCCGGGATCGGGGCGGACCTGGTCTCCTTCACGGTCAAGCCCAACTTCCGGGCGCTGGGCAAGCGGTTCGGCTCGCAGACCAAGCTGGTCGCCGCGGCCGTCACCGCTGCCGAGCCCGCGGAGCTCGCCCGCGCGCTCCGCACCGGCTCGCCGGTCTTGGTCGACGCGGGAGAGCTGGGAGCGGTGGAGATCGGCGTCGACGACGTGATCGTCACCGAGCAGCCCAGGTCCGGCTGGGCGGTGGAGGCCGCCTCCGGCGAGACCGTCGCCCTCGACCTGACCATCACCGACGAGCTGCGCCGCTCTGGCCTGATCCGCGACGTCATCCGCCTGCTCCAGGACACCCGCAAGTCCACCGGCCTGTCGATCTCCGACCGGATCGACGTGTGGTGGTCCACCGGTGACGCCGACCTGGCCGAGGCCCTGCGGACCCAGGGCCGTGCGGTGGCCGACGAGGTCCTCGCCGTCTCCCTCACCGAGGGCGGCGCCGACGGCCTTCCCACCCACAGCGACGCCGAGCTGGGCCTGACCTTCCAGCTCCGCCGCGCGACGGCCACGGCCTGACGGCGGAGCGTTCCGGCGTCACGGGACGGCCGGGCTCCCGGAGAGCCCGGCCGTTCCGGTTCACACCGAGAGCGACCGGCCCGGCGCCTTAGGTGGTGCTCGGCGTCCGTCACTGACCGGAAGAAACCGTCACTGCACGGAAGGGGCGGCCGGCCCGGCGCCTCAGGTGACGCTCCGCGTCCGCCGCGGCCCGGAGAGGAGCGTCACCGCACGGCAGCGGCGGTCCGCGGGCACCGCGACACGCCCGCCTCCTCGTGGTGAACGGTGAGCGAGGCGGGCGGTGGCCACGCCAGGTGTCAGCTCTGGCCCCGGTGGTCGTTCAGGCAGATCGAGCAGTTGATCAGGCCGGCTCCCTCGGCCTCGACCAGGGAGATGACCTCGGTGCCGCTGTCGCCCGCGCCCTTGATCAGAGGGCAGGCGGGGTCATGAAAGCGACGGGTGCCGATGATGACCATGACGGTCCCGTCGCCCGCCTTCTGCTCCTCGGCCCCGGGGTCGCCCTCGGCGTCACGGTCCTTGGCGTCACGGTCCTTGGGAGAGGGACCGGCCACGGGCTCCGCCGAGGTGGAGTCGGCCGCTACCTGCCCGGCGCGCCCGGGTGCGGTCTCGGCCGGCTCCACCGGCTCAGCTGTCGTGCCATCGGCGGTGGCCCGGCGCCCGGAATCCGATGCCTCTCGGGGTCCCGGCTCCTCGGGCCTCTCAGGCTCCGCGGAGCCTGAGTCGGCGGCTCCGGGCTTGCCCGAGGGGGACGGCTCCGACGGGGCGGAGTCTCGCCCGGCGGTCTCGGCCCCTGGGCGGGGCCCGGACGCCGAAGGCCCGGCTTCGGCCTTGGCCTGTGCCCCGGCCTTGGCGGCCCCGGACGCGCCGCTCTCGGACGCGGCCGACTCGGACGCCGTGGCCTCGGGCGCAGCGGGCTCAGGCTCGACGTTCCCGGGGCCGGTGCGCTCGGCCTCGCCGGTTTCCGGCTTGGCGCTCTCAGGCGCCTCTCCCCGGCTCGCGGAGGCGCCGCCCACGGCCGGTCCGGGCCTGGCGGGCTCCGCCGCCTCGGGCTCGGGCCTGGCCGGAGCCACCGGGGTCTCCGGCTTGGACGCCTGGGCGACCATGTCACGGCTGAACCAGCTGGTGGCCTCGGACTCGGCGTGCGGGATCTCGGGGACCTTCGGCAGCCGGATCGGCACCGAGGGGGTCGGGGACTCCGCCGCGCGGAGCGGAGGACTCACCGGCTCCTGGGGCCGTACCTGCGGCTCGGAGGACTGAATGTAGGGCCGGGCGACCGGGACGACGGGCTCCTGCGGGGAGCGCGGGGGCTCCTGCCGGGACACGGCGCTCTCCCGCCTGGCGGCGGGGCTCTCCGGCCTTGGCGGGGACTCGGGCCGTGCTCCGGGGGCCTGCTGCCCTCCGGCGGGGGCCGCGGGCCGCGCGGGACGGTACGGGGCGGTGAACCTGGCGGTGGCCTCGTGCGGGCCGGGCTCAGTGGCGCTGCCTGCGGGGCCGGACTCCGGGGAGGCGCTCAGGGGCTCGGCGGGCTCCCGCACCCCGGGCGGGGTCTGGTGCGGCCTGCTTCCGGCGGCGGGTTCCGGCAGGCAGGTGGTACAGGGCGTGAAGCCCTCCTCACGAGCCTCCTCGTGGGTGAGCTCCTCATGATCCCTGCCGGCCAGCTGGCGGCACCCCGCGACGTGATAGCGCTTGCGGCCGGGGATGACCAGCACGATCGCCCCGGCGTCCAGGGCGCCCCGCCTCGCGACGGTGGCGGTGGCCGACCCGGCCACCGGGCCTCGTCGCGGCTGGGTCGGGGCCACGGGCGTCTGCTGCCGCATCCCGTGCTGCGCCATCATGTGCGGTGGCACGGGAGGCTGGTTCGGCACACCGTGCGGCACGGGGACGGACCCGGCCGGCATCGGTCCCTTCTCGGGAAGGGGCGGAGCGGCCCCGGCCTGCCCGCCGGGGAACAGCTCGTGGCGCCGCAACAACGCCCCGATCACCAGGAAGACGGCGGACAGCACGCTGACCGCGATCGACCACATGACCAGAAACGGTTTGGCCAGCACGATCCCCACGATGAGCAGGACGATGGCCGTGAGTACCAAACCGGCGCTGATAAGGATCACAGAAAGACTCCCGGATGCGGGTCAAAGGGGGTGACCCGACACCTTAGCGGCGGTCGTTGTGAGGACCGTCAACGCCCTGGAAGGCGCCCGAATGCTGCGACGGGTCGCCGCCGAACGGGTTGGGCGCGCCCTGGAGCGTCGGCTGACCACCCGGGGCCACCGCGTGGGACATGGCCGGAGGCCCGCTCACGATCGGGAACCCGCCGCTGCCCTCGGCAGCCACGTTGAGCTCGGCCAGCTGGTTCTCCAGATACAGTTTCAGGCGGCTACGGTACTCGCGCTCGAAGCTGCGGAGCTCCTCGACCTTGCGCTCGAGCTCGTCACGGGTCTGCACCAGCGAGCCCATGGCCTGGCGGTGCCGCTCCTGCGCGTCGCGCTCCAGCGTCTCGGCTCGGGCACGTGCGTCACCGATGACCTGCTCGGCCTGGCGACGTGCCTTGCCGAGGATGTCGTCGGCCTCGCGGCGCGCCCGGGTCACCGTCTCGTCCGCCTCCCGGCGGGCGTCGGCGATGGCCTGGTCCGCGGTCTGCTGCGCGAGGGCGAGCACGCGGGCCGCGGTGTCCATGTTGTCCTCGGCCGGAGGCATTCCCATTCCGACGGGAACGGGCTGCTGATGCTGCACCGGCTCGGGAGCGCGCATCGGCTCCGGCTGCTGCATCATCATCTCGGGCTTGGGCTCGGCGATGGGGGCGGGCGCCATGGCCATGCCCATCCCGCCGGGGACCTTGCCCCGCAGGCACTCCGCCAGCTTGGCGCGGAGCTCCTCGTTCTCCTGAATGAGACGGTCCAACTCGGACTCGACCTCATCGAGGAAGGCATCTACCTCTTCCTCGTCGTAACCCGGCCGAAGGCGGGTCGTACTGAATTGCTTGTTCCGCACATCGGCGGGAGTCAGCGGCATTTCGGTCTCCTTGGCGCGCTTGGAGTCTGTCCGGGGGGACGGTACCCGATCAACGAAGCGCGGACACGAGTTGGATCAAGACCAAGACCACAATGAACAGCACTGTGAAGCTTAGGTCAAAGGCCACCGTACCCAACCGGAGTGGTGGAATGAAACGGCGGAGGAACTTGAGAGGTGGGTCGGTCACCGTGTATACGGCTTCCGCCAGCACCAGGACGATGCCTGTGGGGCGCCACTGACGTGCGAACGCCTGCACCGTCTCAAAGATCATTCTGCCGATCAGCAGCACGAGGTAGATGGACAGGACGAAGACCAAGATCCCGCTAACGATCCCCACGGTCCGCCCTCGCCTCCACTCCGCTCTGCCGTCCTTCGTCCCATCGGGACCCGTCGGGCCGGTCACTGTTCATAGTGGAACTCTAGCTCTGGTTGAAGAATCCGCGTTCCGCGATTCGAGCCTTGTCCTCGGCGGTCACCTCGACATTGGCTGGGGACAACAAGAACACCTTGTTGGTAACACGTTCAATGCTGCCATGTAGGCCAAAGACGAGACCTGCCGCGAAATCAACGAGCCGCTTTGCGTCACTGTCAACCATCTCGGTCAGGTTCATGATGACGGGAGTGCCGTCACGGAAGTGCTCACCGATGGTCCGCGCCTCGTTGTACGTGCGGGGATGAAGGGTGGTGATGCGCGCCAGATCGGTCGTGCGGCGCTCCAGGACGGCCGTCGCGGGCCTCGGAGCGGGTACGCCTGGGTCGGTGTCGTCCGAGAGGTCGTGGACCGTGCCAGGACGCTCGTCGCCCTCCCGGCGCGTGTCGTCGAACTCCTCGTACTCGTCGTCGGGGTAGCTGTCGTATCTCTCGTAGCGGTCGTCCTCAACAAGACCGAGGTAGACCGCCATCTTGCGCATCGCGCCGGCCATCGCTACTTCTTCCTCCGTCTTACTTCGATGTGCCCGAGGGGCCAGCCCGACCGCCCTGAGCTCACCACCGTTCGACCGCTGTCCGGATACGCGGACGCCAAGGTCCACTTGAAGGGACATTACCTGACGAAGGGCTTCCTGCGACCGAGCAACGCCGTACCAACACGCAGGTGTGTCGCACCGTTGGCAATGGCCTGGGACATATCCCCGCTCATCCCCGCCGAGATGACGTCGGCGCCCGGGTGGGCGTCCTGGACGGACCGCGCGATCTCCCTCAGCCTCGCGAACGCCCTGCCCGGCTCCTCCCCCAGCGGCGCGACCGCCATCACCCCGCCCAGCTCAAGCCCCGGCGCTCCGGCGACGGCGTCCGCCAGCGCCTCGGCCTGCTCTGGTACCACGCCGCCCCTGGCGGGGTCACCGTCGAGCGCCACCTGTACCAGGCAGGTGATCCGGCGCCCCATCCCGAGCGCCTCCCTGCTGAGGGCGGTGACCAGGCGCGGGCGGTCGACCGAGTGGACGACGTCCGCGTAGCCGACCACCGAGCGGACCTTGTTGGTCTGCAACTGGCCGACGAAGTGCCATCGCAAGCCGAGGTCGGCGCACTCTCGCGCCTTGACCGAAGCCTCCTGGTCGCGGTTCTCCCCGACGTCACCGATCCCGAGTCCGGCCAGTAGCCGCACGTCGGAGGCGGGGTAGGTCTTGCTCACCGCGATGAGCGTCAGCTCCTCGCGGCTGCGGCCGGCGGCCCGGCAGGCTTCGGCGATCTCCGCCTCGACCCGGGCCAGCCCGGCCGCGATCTCATCGCGTCGTGTTGTTTCCGTCACATCTCCGCCGCTCGGACACTGACAAACCGGCGGAGCCCATTCTTCCCGGCACGGCCGGGTGGCTCTGTACCCACCCCCACCGTGAGCGATGTCACTTCAGGAAGTCGGGAACGTCCAGTTCCTCTTCCTGCTCCTCGAAGATCACCGGTCGCCGCCGGGCGGGGTCGGTGACCCTCGCGGAGATCGGCGTCGGCTGCGAGGGCTCAGGGGCCGGGCGCGGGATCGACAGCGGAGGGGAGTGCGGCTCCTCCACGCGGTGCGGCTCGGAGTGCTCCACCGGCTGTACCGGGTGGATCTGCTGGGGCGGGGGCGTCGGCTCCGCCGGCGGGGTGACGACCTGCCGCACCGGCGAGGGCGGCAGGTGCTCCACCCTGGGCTCCGGACGGGGCTCCGCCTTGACCGTGGGTGCCAGCGGGCGGACCGGGGCCGCCGCCGAGGGCGGCGGGGCGGGACGCGAGGCGGGCTGCGGGCGGGACGCCGGCTGCGGGAGTTGCTTGGGCTCGGGAGCGGGCTCGTCGAAGCCGGCCGCGATCACGGTGACGCGCACCTCGTCGCCGAGGGCGTCGTCGATGACCGTACCGAAGATGATGTTGGCGTCCGGCGCCGCGGCGGTGGAGACGAGCTGGGCCGCCTCGTTGATCTCGAACAGGCCGAGGTCGGAGCCGCCGGCGATCGAGAGCAGCACGCCGTGCGCGCCGTCGATGCTGGCCTCCAGCAGCGGGCTGGACACGGCCATCTCGGCCGCCGCGACCGAACGGTCGTCGCCGCGCGCGTGGCCGATGCCCATCAGGGCCGAGCCGGCACCGGACATGACCGACTTCACGTCGGCGAAGTCGAGGTTGATCAGTCCGGGCGTGGTGATCAGGTCGGTGATGCCCTGGACACCGGAGAGCAGCACCTGGTCCGCCGCCTTGAAGGCGTCCAGCACGCTCACCTGCCGGTCGGAGATCGACAGCAGCCGGTCGTTCGGGATCACGATGAGGGTGTCGACCTCCTCACGGAGGGTCTCGATGCCGGCGTCGGCCTGCATCGCCCTGCGCCGCCCCTCGAAGCTGAAGGGCCGGGTCACGACACCGATGGTCAGCGCGCCCAGGGTGCGGGCGATGTTGGCCACCACCGGGGCGCCTCCGGTGCCCGTGCCACCGCCCTCACCGGCCGTGACGAAAACCATGTCGGCGCCCTTGAGGACCTCTTCGATCTCCTCACGGTGGTCCTCGGCCGCCTTGCGCCCGACTTCGGGGTTGGCTCCCGCGCCGAGGCCGCGAGTGAGCTCGCGCCCGACGTCGAGCTTGACGTCGGCGTCACTCATCAGCAGCGCCTGGGCGTCGGTATTGATGGCGATGAACTCGACGCCCTTGAGTCCCTCCTCGATCATCCGGTTGACGGCGTTGACTCCGCCTCCGCCGATTCCTACAACCTTGATGACCGCGAGGTAGTTCTGCGGTGCTGCCACGACGAGGGGCCTTTCCGCTCGTTGACTTGCAATTTCATGCGGCACGGGGCCCGTGCCGTCGTTTCCAAAACCCTCACCCTCAAGTTGAGATTTAGCTTTATGTCAACCTGAGGAGTGATACGGACAGTAGGAGTTACGCTCCTGGCGGGTCAACTAACCGCGCCGCAAGCACGTCCAGCGTGTCGCGGGCCGTCCTTTTCCGGGAACGTCCGCCATCCGATGAGATCACTTAACCGTCACGACGTCAGGCGAACTGACGTCATAGGTGTCGGCCGGACGTCTGAGCAGCGTAACAAGGATCCGGGCCTTGTCCGCGGGACGGTCGCCGCCGCCCCACACGATCGCGCGGCCGTCCTTCAGCCGCAGCGAGACCGTCTCAGCCGACGGTGCGAGCACCTCCGCGACCCGGCGGGCCAGATTCTCCGGCAGCGCGGCGATGACCGTGAGCGCCGCCGCGGTCGCCGGGTCGCCCGGCCCCGGCCGGTCCACCCGCAGCACCGGCAGTGTCGGGGGCGCGACGTCCTTGACCTCGGTGACCATCCCGTGCCGGTCCATCAGCGCCGACCTGTCGCCGACCGGCACCACCGCCACCGGCCTGCGCTCCACGACCTTCACCCGCAGGGTCCCCGGCCAGGCGCGGCTGACCGTCACCGACTCGATCTGGGTGATCTGGCCGATCCGGTCCTCCACCTCGGCCAGGTCGACCGTGGCGAGGGGCTTGCCGCCGACCACCTGCGCCGCCCGCCGGATCTCCTCGGTGGACAGGCCCGCGTTGCCCACCACCTGGATCTCCCGCACCCCGAGCACCGGGGAGAAGAACACCAGCCACGCGGCGATGCCCACCACTCCCGCGGTGAGCAAGGCCAGGAAGGCCGACCGCCACACGCCGTTCAATGCCACTCCCCCTCCGGCGACCCGCGCCCGCTGGCATGGGTCACCGCGCGGCCAGCTCCGCCACGATCCTGGGACCCAGCTCGGTCACGTCGCCCGCGCCCATGGTCAGGACGATGTCCCCCGGCCTGGCCAGGCTCGCGACCAGGGCGGGCACGCCGTCCCGCTGGGGGGCGTAGGCCACCCGCTCCGCGGGCAGCGGCACCTTGCCCGCCACCAGCGCCCCCGACACGCCGGGCTCAGGATCCTCGCGGGCGCCGTAGACGTCCAGGACGATGGCCTCGTCGGCCAGCCCGAGCGCGATGCCGAACTCGTCGGCGAAGAACCTGGTGCGCGAGTACAGGTGCGGCTGGAAGACCGCGATGACCCTGCCGTCTCCCGAGAAGGACGCCACCACGTCCCGCGCCGCGCGCAGGTCGGCGGCCAGCTCGGTCGGGTGGTGGGCGTAGCTGTCGAAGACCGCCACCCCGCCCGCCTCACCCTTGGCCTCGAAACGGCGCTTGGCACCGGTGAAGGCCGCCAGACCATCACGGATCTCACCAAAGGAGACACCCAGCTCCCCCGCCACCGCGATGACCGCGGCCGCGTTGAGCGCGTTGTGACGGCCCGGGACCGCGAGCCTGACCTCCCCGTGCCCGTGGACCGTGAAGGTGATGCCCAGCCCCTCGGGAGAGATCCCGCCCACCCGCAGGTCGGCGTCCTCCGCCGCACCGTACGTGATCACCTTCAGGCCGCGGGCGCGGGCGATCGGGACCAGCGCGGCGGAGCCGGGATCGTCGGCGCAGACGACCATGGTGTCGGCCACCCGCTCCACGAACCGGGCGAAGCTATCGTAAACCGCACGCGGGTCACCGTAGTTGTCCAGATGGTCCGGCTCGACGTTGGTCACCACGGCGATGTCGGGGGCCAGCATGAGAAAGGAGCCGTCGCTCTCGTCGGCCTCGGCGACGAACACCCCGCCCGAGCCCTCGTCGGCGCCCAGCCCCGTCGTCACCAGCTGCCCGCCCACACAGTACGAGGGGTCGGCGCCGCACTTCTGCAGCGCCACGGTGAGCATCGAGGTCGTGGTGGTCTTGCCGTGGGTGCCGGCCAGCGCGACGCCGGTCCTGCCCGCCATGACGGAGGCCAGCGCGGCGGCCCTGGGGATGACCCGCAGGCCCTGGCGGAGCGCCTCGCCCAGCTCGGGGTTGGAGTCGCGGATCGCGGTGGAGACCACGACGGTGTCGACCTGCTTGATGTGCGAGGCGGCGTGGCCGATGTGCACCCTGGCCCCCAGCTCCCGCAGCTCGGTCGCCATGTCCGACCCTCGCGCGTCGCTGCCCGAGACCTGCACGCCCCGTTTAAGCAGGATGCGCGCGATTCCGGACATCCCAGAACCGCCGATCCCGATGAAGTGGACCCGTCCCAGGTCTCCGGCCGCAACCGGATCCACCAGCTTGACCAGGCTCATCGGCCGCTCACCCCTCCTCGTTCGCCGCGCGGACGCCCTCGTCCCGCCCTGCCCTCTCGCCGGAGGCGAGCGCGGGCAGCCCCGCGCTCACCGCGTCGGATCCGCTCCGCGCCCATTCAGCCTCTCCCTCGCACCGCGACCTGCAGCACCCTGTGCGCCAGCGTCACGTCGGCGTCCTTCCTGCCCATCTGAGACGCCGCCTCGGACATGGTGACCACACGTTCGGGGTCGGACAGGATGGGCAGCACGTTCTGAATGATCCACTCCGCTGACAGCTCGGCATCGTCGATCATCAGGCCCCCGCCGCCCTGCACGATCGGCGCGGCGTTGAGCCGCTGCTCGCCGTTGCCGTGCGGCAGCGGGATGTACGCGGCTGGCAGGCCCACCGCCGTCAGCTCGGCGCAGGTCATCGCGCCGCAGCGGCACAGGGCGAAGTCGGCGGCGGCATAGGCCAGGTCCATCCGGTCGACGTACTGCAGCACGACATACTGCGGGTCGCCGGGCGGCGGTTCCTCCTCCAGCGTGTTCTTCGGGCCGATGACGTGCAGCACCTGCACTCCGGCCCGGCGCAGCACGGGGGCGGCGGCCAGGGCCGCCTGGTTGAGCGAGCGGGCCCCCTGGGAGCCACCGGTGACCAGCAGCGTGGGCAGGTCGGCCTCCAGACCGAACCAGGATCTGGCCTTGTCGCCCATGGACAGCCGGTCAAGGTTGACGATCTCACGGCGCAGGGGGATGCCGATGTACTCGGCGTGGTTCAGCGGCGTGTCCGGATGGCCGGTGAACACGTGGTCGGTGAGGCGCGCGCCCAGCCGGTTGGCCAGGCCGGGGCGCGGGTTGGCCTCGTGGACCACGATCGGCACGCCGCGCCGCCGCGCCGCCAGGTAGGCGGGGGTCGCCACATAGCCGCCGAAGCCGACCAGGACGTCGGCCTGGACCCGGTCCATGATGGCGGCGGCCGCGTTGATGGCACCCGCCAGACGGCCCGGCACGCTCAGCAGCTGGGGTGTCAGTGTCCGGGGCAGCGGCACCGCGGGCACCAGTTGCAGTTCATACCCCCTGGCCGGAACCAGCCTGGTCTCCAGACCTCGCTCGGTGCCGAGGCAGGTGATCCCGATGTTGGGGTCGAGTTGGCGCAGCGCGTCGGCCAGAGCCAGCGCCGGTTCGATATGACCGGCCGTCCCGCCGCCGGCGAGGACCACCCTCATGTCGGTCCTTTCGCTTATCGTCTTCCACGGCCCGGCCGTCGTTTCCTGGCCGGACCACCCAGGCCAAGCCAGCTTAGGCCCCGCGCCACCGGTCCGGGGCCATGGGCCGCGAGAGCCTCGCGGGCGCCGGGTTCGTGCTTGGCGAACGACAGGAGCATGCCGAGGGCGGCCAGGGTGGGCAACAGGGCCGACCCACCGTAGGAGACCAGCGGCAACGGGATACCGGTGATGGGCAGCACGCCGATGACGGCGCCGATGTTGACGATCGCCTGACCGGCGATCCAGGCGACCGCGGCGGCGGAGGCGAGCCGGACGAACGGGTCCTTGACCCGGGTGGCCACCCGCAGGCCCGCGTAACCCAGCAGCCCGAACAGGGCCACCACGACGAGCGTGCCCATCAGTCCGAGCTCCTCGCCGAGGATGGAGAAGATGAAGTCGCTCTCCGCGTGCGGGATCCAGCTCCACTTCTGCCTGCTGGACCCCAGGCCCAGCCCGAACCAGCCGCCGCTGCCCATCGCGATCTGCCCCTGCACGGCCTGGAAGCCGGCCCCCTGGGCGTTGCCCCACGGGTCGAGCCAACCCGCGATCCGTGCCGAGCGGTAGCCCTCGGTGCTGATCATGACGATGGTCGCGAGCACCGCCACCGCGAGGATCCCGCCGAACAGCCTCAGCGGCGCGCCCACCACCCAGAGCAGCGACAGGAAGATCATCATCAGCACCAGCGTGGTGCCGAGGTCGCGCCCCATCATGACCATGACGGCCAGGATCGCGGTGCCCGGCATCAGCGGGATGAACAGGCTGCGCCACTCGATCAGGCCGTTGCGCGCCCTGCGGGCCAGCAGGTCGGCCCCCCAGATCGTCAGCCCGAGCTTGGCGGGCTCGGACGGCTGCAGGTAGATGGGGCCGAGGTCGATCCAGCGCTGGGCGCCGAGCTGGGAGGTGCCGACGAACAGCACCAGCACCAGCCCGAGGATCGACAGCGCCATCAGCGGGTAGCCGGCGAGCCTGAAGAACCGGGGCGGCAGCTGGGCGCAGATCCACATCAGCGGGAGGGCGATCCCGGCCGAGACCGACTGCTTGAAGAACCAGTAGAAGGGATCTCCCTTCTCCTGCAGCGCCTCGATGCTGGATGCCGACAGCACCATCATCAGGCCGAGGACGAGCAGCAGGGCGCTGCACCCCAGGATCAGGTAGTACGAGGTCAACGGCCGGTTGAGCAGCTCGCGGAAGGCGATCAGGTGCTCGCGGAAGCCGTCCTGACCCCGGGGGGCGCTCTCCTGCGCCGTCGCGCTCACGCCCGTCCCCCGTCATGCCCTGCGGCGAGACGGTGCACGGCTCGGGCGAACGCCTCCCCTCGCGCGGGATAACCGGAGAACATGTCCCAGGAGGCGCCGGCCGGGGCCAGCAGCACGGTGTCTCCGGGGGCGGCGAGCCTGGCGGCTTCGGTGACGACACGGTCCATGACCCCAGTGTCTTGCCCGGCCACCTCCACCACCGGAACATTCCCGGCGTGTCGCGCCAGAGCCTCGCGAATTCGTTCGCGGTCGGCGCCCAGGAGGACCGCACCGCGCAGGCGGGGCGCGGCGCAACGTACCAGCTCGCCGACGTCCGCGCCCTTGAGCTGCCCGCCCGCCACCCAGACGATCGACGGGTAGGCGGCCAGCGAGGCGGCGGCGGCGTGCGGGTTGGTGGCCTTGGAGTCGTCCACGTAGTCGACCTCGGCGACCCTGGCCACGTGCGCGATCCGGTGGGGGTCGGGCACGAAGGCCAGCAGGCCCTCGCGCACCGCGGCGGCGCTCACCCCGTAGGCCCTGGCCAGTGCCGCGGCGGCGAGCGCGTTGGCCACGTTGTGCGGCGCGAACGGGCGGACGTCGTCGAACGAGGCGAGTTCCTCCGCGTTGGCCGCGGGATCGGCCACGAACGCCCGGTCCACCAGCAGGTCCTCGACCACGCCGAGCCGGCCCGGTGAGGGCACGCCGAGGGTGAAGCCCACGCTGCGTACCGCCGTGCCCTCGTACGGCGCGGCGAGACGGGTCGCCCACTCGTCATCGGCGTTGTACACGACGATCCCGGCTCTGGCGAAGATCTCCCCCTTGACCCGGGCGTACTCCTCCATGGAGCCGTGCCAGTCGAGGTGGTCCGGCGCCACGTTGAGCACCGCGGCCGCGTACGGGGCGATGCTGGGCGAGCGGTGCAGCTGGAAGCTGGACAGCTCCACCGCCAGCACGTCGCCGGCTCCGGCGACCGCCTCCACCACCGGGGTGCCGACGTTGCCGACGGCGAGCGCCCGGTGCCCGGCGACCAGGAGCATCGAGGTGAGCATCCGGACCACGGTGGTCTTGCCGTTGGTACCGGTCAGCGCCAGCCAGGGAGCGGCTCCGCCCGGGCGGAGCCGCCAGGCCAGCTCGACCTCGCCGATCACCTCGATCCCCGCCGCCGCGGCCGCGGCGAGCAGCGGGTGGTGCGGCGGCCAGCCCGTGGTGACGATCAGCGAGGTGCCCTCCGGGGGCTCCACGGGCTCACCGAAGCGGACCTCGACACCGAGCTCGGCGAGCTCGCCCGCGAGCGCCCTGGCCCGCTCGCCGTCCCTGCCCTCCAGGACGACCACCTTCTCGCCCCTCGCGGCCATCGTGCGGGCCACGGCCGTGCCCGAGACCCCCAGCCCGGCGACGCAGATCACATGGCCTTTCCCACTCACAGCCTGGGCATCCATTCCACGTAGAAGATCCCCAGCCCGGCGGCCGCGCACAGGGCGGCGATCAGCCAGAAGCGGACCACGATGGTCGTCTCGGCCCAGCCCTTCAGCTCGAAGTGGTGCTGGAGCGGGGCCATCCTGAAGACCCGTTTACCGGTCATCTTGAAGGAGCCCACCTGGATGATCACCGACATGGTGATCAGCACGCACATCCCGGCGAGGATGATCAGCAGGAGCTGGGTCCTGGTGGTGATGGCCAACCCGGCGAGCACGCCGCCCAGGGCCAGCGAGCCGGTGTCACCCATGAAGATCTTCGCGGGTGGGGCGTTCCACCACAGGAAGCCGACCAGCGCGCCGAGCACCGCCGCGGCGACCACGGCCAGGTCCAGCGGGTCGCGGACCCAGTAGCAGTTGGGCCCGAGCTGGGTGGTGCAGCTGTTGCGCAGCTGCCAGTTGCCGATCAGCACGTACGAGGCCAGCACCACACCGGTGGCACCGCTGGCCAGGCCGTCGAGACCGTCGGTGAGGTTCACCGCGTTGGAGAAGCCCACGATCATGATCAGCACCCAGATGATGAACCCGATGAGCCCGATGGAGGGGCCGAAGTCCCTCAGGAACGACAGGCGCGTCTCGGCCGGGGTGATCAGGTAGGCGTTGGGGAAACGGGTCACCAGGACCGCGAAGACCGCGCCGACGATGAGCTGGCCCAGCGCCTTGGCACCGCTGCGCAGGCCCAGGCTGCGCTGCTTGTAGATCTTGATGAAGTCGTCCAGGAAGCCGACCGCGCCCAGGCCCGTCATCAGGAACAGCACCAGGACCGCGGAGACCGTGGGCGGCGTGAAGCTGTAGAGGTGGGCGCAGGCGAAGCCGACCAGCGCGGCGATCACGATCACGGTGCCGCCCATGGTGGGGGTGCCGCGCTTGTCGTGGTGGCCGGAGGGGCCCTCCTCCCTGATGCTCTGCCCGTAGCCGCGCCGGGAGAACAGCCGGATCGCCAGCGGCGTGCCCAGCATGGACAGCAGCAGGCTGATCGCCGCCGCGACGAGGATCTCCCTCATCGGCGATCACCCCCGAGCAGCGCCGCGGCCACCCGCTCGAGGCCCGCGGCGCGCGGTCCCTTGACGAGCACGACGTCACCGGGGGCCAGCAGCGCCGACAGCTCCGCGCCCGCCTGTGCCGCGTCGGCGGCGTGCGAGACCCGGGTGGCGCCCTGGACCCCGGCCGCCGGGGCGTCACCGAAGGCGACGACGGGCGAGAGGCGGGCCACCGAGCCGGTGCCCGGCGGCTCTCCCGCGCCCGGCGGGCCGCCCACGGCGCGGGCCTCCGCGTGCGAGGTCGGTCCGGCATACGCGGCCGGGGCGCCGGCCGCCGGTACGCGGCCCGCGGCCTCCCGTACGGCGGCCTCCGCCCCGGCCAGGATCGGGTCGGCGTCGGGGCCGACGACGAACAGGCCGGCGAGACCCGCGCCCCCGGCCAGCCGGCCCAGCTCCTCGTTGAGCGCGGGACCGTCCTTGCCCAGCTCGCGCAGGGAGGCGATGACCGCGAAGCGGCGGCGATCGCCCGCGAGCGCATCCAGGGCGCCGAAGGCGGCGCGCATGGAGTCGGGGTTGGCGTTGTAGGCGTCATTGATCACGGTCACCCCGTCCTCGCGGTCGGTGACCTCCATCCGCCAGCGGCTGCGGGGCTCGGCCTCCGACAGCTCCTCGGCGATGGTGGCGACCGGCAGGCCGAGCTCGTAGGCGGCCGCCGCGGCCGCCAGCGCGTTCTCCACCGCGTGCTCGCCGTACAGGCGGAGGCCGACCGGGGCGGCGCCGGACGGGGTGCGCAGCGTGAAGGAGGCGCGCCCCCGATCGTCGACGGTCACGTTCTCGGCCCGCACGTCGGCGCCGGAGGCCCGGCCGTACCAGGTGACGCGGGCACCGGTGCGTCCGGCCATGGCGGCCACCAGCGGGTCGTCGATGTTGAGCACGGCCACGCCGTCGGCGGGCAGCGCCTCGACCAGTTCGCCCTTGGCCCTGGCGATCTCCTCCTTGCCCCCGAAGACGCCCAGGTGGGCGGTGCCGACGTTGAGGACCACGCCGATCCTCGGCGGGGCGATACGAGTCAGGTGGGTGATGTGCCCGGCTTCGCGCGCGCTGAGCTCGAGCACCAGGTAGCGGGTGTCCTCGTCGGCCTTCAGCACGGTCAGCGGGTGGCCGATCTCGTTGTTGAACGATTCGACGGGGGCGACCGTTGGACCGATCCTGGCGGTGAGCCTGGCCAGCAGGTCCTTGGTGGTGGTCTTGCCCGCCGAGCCGGTGATGCCGATGACCGTGGTCGCCGGCAGTTCGGCGCAGACGGCGGTGGCCAGGCCGGTCATGGCCGTCACGGTGTCGCCGACGATGACGGCGGGGACGTCGACGGGCCGGGAGGCCAGCACGGCGACCGCCCCGGCCTCGATGGCCTGGGCGGCGAAGTCGTGCCCGTCGACCCGGTCACCCTTGATCGCGACGAACAGCGACCCCGGTTCGACGGCGCGGGAGTCGATGACGACCGGGCCGCGCACCACCGCGCGTGGGTCGGCCATGCCCGCGAGGGCCCCCGAGGTGATCTCGGCGATTCTGGCCAGCGGCAACGGGATCATGATGCGTCTTCCCTACTCTCCATACGTGCTTCGGCGCCCGGTGCGGTTCCGGCGCCTGACGATCGCGTCGGCCACGACCTGCCTGTCATCGAAAGGAAGCACCTGGTCGCCGATGTACTGGCCCTGCTCGTGACCCTTGCCGGCCACGACGACGACGTCACCGAAACCCGCCCGGCCAATGGCCAGGTCGATGGCCGCGGCACGATCAGGCTCAATGATCACATGTGCGCGTCCGTCCTGGGACACACCGAGAACTCCGTCCATCATCTCCGCGAGGATCCGCAGGGGATCCTCAGAGCGGGGGTTGTCGCTGGTGAGAATAGCCACATCTGCCAGCCTTGCGGCGGCTTCTCCCATCATTGGGCGTTTACCACGGTCACGGTCACCCCCGCAGCCAAGGACCACAATGAGCCTGCCCGCGGTGACCTCGCGCAGCGAGCACAGGACCGACTCGACCGCGCCGGGCTTGTGCGAGTAGTCGACGATGGCCTGGAAGTCCTCCCCGCCGGGAACCCGCTCCATCCGGCCCGGAACTCCTGCCAGCGTACCTATGCCCGCCACCGCGGTTCGCAGCGGCACACCGGCCTCCACCAGTGCGACGACGGCGCCCAGGGCGTTGGCCACGTTGAAGGGGCCGGGCAGGGCGATCGTCGCGGCCTCCTCCACGCCGCCGGGGCCCACGATCTTGAAACTGCTGCCCTCGGGTCCCAGCCGCACGTCCACGGCCCGCCAGTCGGCCTCCACGGCGCCCTCGGCGGAGAAGGTGGTCATCGGGATCTTCGCGGTGCCGAGGAGCTCCCGCCCGTGGGCGTCGTCGATGTTGACGACGCCCACCCTGCTCATCTCGGGGGTGAACAACCGGGCCTTCGTCGCGAAGTAGTCGTCGAGATCCCGGTGGAAGTCGAGGTGGTCCTGCGACAGGTTGGTGAACAGCGCCACGTCGTAGGACACCTCGTCGACCCGGCCCAGCGCCAGCGCGTGGCTGGAGACCTCCATGGCCGCGGCGGTGACGCCCTGCTCGCGCATCAGGGCGAACAGGCCCTGCAGGTCGCTGGCCTCCGGCGTGGTGAGCTTCGGCGCGAAACGCAGCTCACCGACGTGGATCTCCACGCCCCCGATCAGCCCCGGCCGGTGTCCTGCGGCCCGTAGTCCGGCCTCCAGCAGGAAAGTGGTGGTGGACTTACCACTGGTGCCGGTGACGCCGATGACCATCACGTCCGCCGCGGGATTGCCGTACACCCAGGCGGAGACCTGTCCCAGCAGGCGGCGCGGGTTGGGCACGACGAGGACCGGCAGGCCGGTCGCGACCGCGGCCTGTCTGCCCGCCTCGTCGGTCAGGATCGCGGCGGCACCCGCGGCGAGGGCCTGCGCGGAGAAGTCGGCCCCGTGGGCCGTGGCCCCCGGCAGCGCGACGTAGAGATCTCCACGACACACCTGGCGCGAGTCGATGGTGATCCCGGACACCGCGGCCAGCGGCGCTCGTGACGTGCCCGAGGGCGCGCCGATGAGGCTCGCCAGCCCGGAGAGCGGACGGGGTGAACTGGTTGAGGGTCGCATGGACGACGGGGGATGCACGGCGAGAGCGTACCTTCACTCGTCACCTCCCTGCGCGTATCCGCACCGGGGAGGGCCGGGTTCCGGTCGGGGGAATCTTCCCGCTCTTCAACGCGAACGTCATCAGCTGCTTGAAGACCGGGGCGGCGATCTCCCCACCGTAGTGGCCCTGCTGGGGATCCTGGAGCACTGCCAGGACGACCAGGCGGGGCTTGTCCACGGGAGCAAAACCAACGAACGTCGCGGTATATCCGCAGTAGCCCTGGCATCTGGTGTCATAGCGCATCGCGGTGCCCGTCTTGCCCGCCACCCGGTAACCGTCGATCGCGGCGAGGTTGCCGGTGCCCTCCTCGCTCACGGCGGCCTCCAGCATGGCGGCGATCTCCCGCGCCGTACGCTCACCGACCACCCGGGTCCGCTCACCCGGTGCGGACGGCGTGAACGCGCCGTTCTCGCCGGTCGTACCGGCCACGATCTGCGGGGTGACGCGCACCCCGCCGTTGGCGATGGTCTGGTAGACGCTCGCCGTCTGGATCGCGGTCACCGAGATGCCCTGGCCGTAGGCGATCGTGCAGCGCTGGCTGCCCGACCAGTCCTTCCAGTCGGGCAGGAGCCCCGCCTCCTCCCCCGGCAGCCCGGTGCCGGGTTTCGCGCCGAAACCGAAGCGCTGGAGCATCGAGTGGAGCTTCTCGTCGCCGATCTTCTGGGTGGCCAGGATCGTGCCCACGTTGCTGGAGGTCGCCACGACGCCCGAGAAGGTCAGGCGCTCGGTGGCGTGCGGGTGGGAGTCCTTCAGCACCCGGTCGGCACACCTGATCTGGTCGGGGACGGTGAACAGGGTGTCCGGCCGCACGGCCCCCGACTCCAGCGCCGCCGCGGCGGTGATGACCTTGTTGGTGCTGCCCGGTTCGAACACGTCCGTGACCGACCGGTTGACCCGGTCCTCCACCGGGGAGTCCTTCCAGTTCCTCAGGTCGAGCTCCGGCGCGTTCGCCATGGCGATCAACTGACCGGTCTGCACGTCCATCACGATGGCGCTGCCGGTGCGCGACCCGGTGGCCTTGACCTGCTCGCTGATCGCCTTCTGCGCGGCCCACTGGACGTCGCGGTTGATGGTCAGCCGCACGTCCCTGCCCTCGACCGGCGCCCGCAGGGTGCTGCGGGTCATCGGGATGCGCTGCCCCTTGGCGCCCGTCTCGATGATCTGCTCGCCGTCCCGGCCCGCGAGCAGCTTGTCGTAGGTGCTCTCCAGCCCGGCCAGTCCTGTGCCGTCGGTGCCGACGAAACCCAGCAGGCTGCCCGCCAGGTCACCGCCCGGGTAGTCACGCCGGTAGCGGTGCTTGCTGCCGACGCCCTTGAACTCGTACGCCATGATCCGCTGGGCGAGCGCGGGATCGACGGCAGCGGCGAGCTGCTCGTAGTGGCTGGTGCCGTCGGCCAGCTTGGCGGCGATCGGATCCTTGGCCTCGTTCAACTCCTTGGCCAGGACCGTGGCCACCCGGTCGCGCTGCGCGGCGACCACCTGAGAGGGGTCCACGAAGATCTCGCGCGCCTCCAGGGTCAGCGCGAGCTCGTGTCCGTTGACGTCGGTGATCGAGCCCCTTCTCGCGGGCAGCTTCTCACCCTGTACGCGCTGCTTGGCCGCCTCGGCGGTGTAGACCTTCGAGTCGAGGCCCTGAAGCTGGATGAGCCGCCCCGCGAAGATGGACAGCACGAAGGTCATCGCCATCAGGCCGATGCCGATCCGCCTGCGGGGGTTGCCCAGGCGCAGCACCGCGGACGGGCGCGCCGGAGGCCGCGGTGGCCTGCCGCCGCCGCGTCCCATCGCGCGCGTGTACTCCTGCTCCTGGGGCCGCTCGTCCCCGCGCCTCGGCGCGGGTCTCGCCCGGCCCGGCGGGCCCGGTGACTCCTGGGGTCGTGCGGACCGCACCGGTCCACGCGCGCTCTCGGAACCGGTGGGCCTGCGCGGCGCCGAGGGGCCGCCGGGCCTGCCGGAGCCACCCGTCGCCCGGAGCGCGGAGGGGACGTCCGGGGCCCCGGAGGCGCCCCTGCCCGGACGCGCGCCCGGCCGGCCGGGCGCGCCGAGGACGGGCGGCCTCGCGCCGGGCCCCTGCCTGCCGGTGGCACCCTGCCGCCCCGGAGAGCCGGATCTGCCGGACGTGCCCGCGGCCGGCGGCCTCGCCGGAGAGCCGGACCTGGCGGGCCTATCGGATTTATCAGATTTATCAGATTTATCGGATCTGCCAGGTCTGCCGGTGCCCTCCGAGGCCGCCGGCCTGCCGGGCGAGCCCGTCCTGCCGGGACCGCCGGAGGTGGAGGCCCGGCCGGAGCCGCCCGAGGCGGGCGGCCTCGCGGCGGAGCCCGACCTGCCGGTCCGCCCTGCCCCCTGGCCCTTACCGGCTCCTTCGGCGGAGGATCGCCCCCTGGCCGCACCGGACGCCTTCTCGTCTCCCTGTCCCCTGGCCGGAGAACCCGCCCGGCCGGAGCCCGTGGTGGACGGTCTGCCCGAAGAGCCCGCGCGACCGGAGCCGGACGACCTGCCCGAGGAACCGGGCCTACCCGGCCCGTCGACGCCCTGCCCCCGGCCGGCGGAACCAGACGATCTCGACGAGCCGGACCTGCCGGACGCCGGGGGCCTGCCCGGGGAGGCGGGCCCGCCGGGGCTGTCGGGGACACCGGGAGCACCGGAAGGCCCGGTGCCGTCGGAACCGGGCTTGCCGGGGACGTCCGAGGCTCCGCCGGGACCGCCCGTCCGGCCGGGGCCGCTGGGAGACCGGCGGCCGGAGTTTCCCGCCGATCCGCCCGAGGAGCCGCCGCGGCCCTGTCCGGGCCCTCGTCCGCCGCTCTCTCTCACCGGCCCGTGCCCGGCACTCGCTCCTGCCCTGCGGGCGTCTGACCGTCGCTGGCGGCACTGCTGGCGGGTTTGTCGGGGGTGATGACGCGCGCGGTGTCCCAGTCGGGCCCAAGCCCCTGGTACTCGTTGTTCTTCGCGACCGCGTCGGGCATCTCCCTCCGCATGTTCTCGCTCTGCTTCGCCTCTTTCTCGATGCGCAGCCCACTGATCTCCTTGCGCAGCCCGTTGGCCCGGAAGGAGTCCTTGGCGAGCACGGCGTTCAGCAGCAGCAGGCTGACCAGGCCGCCGCAGAGCAGGCCGACCACGAGCAGCAGGAAGGGAGCCCTCGGCGCCCGCGCGCGACGGGCCGCGGGAGCCGCCTGGGCCGGCGCGGCCGGACCGGAGACGGGCCTGACCGGACCGCTGCGGCGCCCCTGCGGCATCGCGCGGGGGACACGCACGGGACGCGCGCCGCGACCGGGCACGGCACGGCTGGGCGCGGCACGTCGGACGTCTGTCTCACTCCTCGTCAACTGCCTCACGGATCCTCTCTGCCGCCCGACACCGGGCAGAGGCCGCCCGCGGGTTGCGGGCCACCTCCTCTTCGCTCGGAAGCTCGGCTCCCCTCGTCAGGAGCGCGAACCGCGGCTGGTGAGCCGGCAGCGGGACAGGGAGGCCAACAGGGCCGGTGTCCCTGGTCCGCGCGGTGATGACCTGCTTTGTCAGCCGGTCCTCGAGGGAGTGGTACGCGAGCACGACGACGCGCCCGCCCAGCGTCAATGCGTCGAGCGCGGCTGGGAGCGCGCGTTCCAGCGCCGTCAACTCCGCGTTCACCTCGATCCGCAACGCCTGAAAAGTCCTTTTAGCGGGGTTGCCCCCGGTCCTGCGCGTAGCGGCGGGGATCGCCGTCCGGACGATCTCCGCAAGCCGCTTGGTAGACGTTATGGCCTCCCTGGCCCTTTCCTTGAGGATTAGATGCGCGACACGCGGGGCGAATCGTTCTTCTCCGTAATCCCGCAGGATCCGGATCAGCTCGGCGGCCGGATAGGTGTTGACCACGATCTCGGCCGTGAGCTCCTCGTCACGGTCCATCCGCATGTCCAGCGGCGCGTCGTAGGAGTAGGCGAAACCACGCTCGGCCTCGTCCAGTTGCGGGGAGGAGACCCCCAGGTCGAACAGGGCCGCGTCGACCCGGGGGTGGCCGGCGTCGGCCAGCACCTCGGAGAGCTCGTCGGAGACCGCGCGCACCAGCGTGATCCGGTTCGCGTACGGCGCGAGCCTGGCCGTGGAGCGCTCGATGGCGGTGGGGTCGCGGTCGATCCCGATCAGGTGGAGCGAGGGGTGTGCGGCGAGCAGCGCCTCGGCATGGCCGCCGAGTCCGAGGTTGGCGTCGACGAGCACCGGGGCGGGGCGGGCCAGCGCCGGAGCGAGCAACTCCAGCACCCGGTCGAGCATGACCGGGACGTGTCCCCCCGGCGCCTGGAGATCATGGCTGTGGTTCTCGGCGCGCATGAAGCGCAACCCTCCTTATTTCCCGCCCCGTCCCATGGACGCGCGGCGGACGCTCACCGGTGTCTTGAAACTGGCCCCCACCCCCGGGGCCGTCCGGCCAGGTCCCCATCCGCACCCGCGTATCCGTCCGTCACCTGACACCGGGGAAGGTGCATCAGCTGACGGGCAGGTGGTTGCGGGTGGAGACCTCGCCGAACGACGTTTTACCGATGAGTCGACCGTGGAGTCACAAAATCCCTGGCAGCACCTCCTCCGACAGATCGGCGAAAGCCTGCTCTTGGTCGGCCAGATAGGCGCTCCAGGCGTGCGCGTCCCAGATCTCCAGCCGGGTGTTGGCTCCGATGACCACGCAGTCACGGCGCAGGCTGGCGTATTCGCGCAGAGCCTGCGGAACGGTGATCCGTCCCTGCTTGTCGGCGACCTCGTCGGATGCGCTGGCGAAGAGGACACGACTGTAGTCACGGACCGCCTTGGCGGTCACCGGCGCGTTGCGCAGAGCCTCGGTTATGCGCTGGAACTCCTCTACGGGAAAGACGTAGAGGCAACGCTCCTGGCCTTTGGTGATCACCAGACCCTCCGCCAGCTCCTCACGGTACTTCGCCGGCAGGAACAGCCGTCCCTTCTCATCGAGACGCGGGTGGTGAGTGCCGAGGAACATCGGCTCCACCTCCCGTGCCCAGCGGAAAACCAGGCGTCGCGGCCTTGCCCTCCACTGCGCACCACCATACTCCACTTCTCTCCACCGTCAACTGATTCCGCGCCTCTTCACGGCAGGTTTCGTCGACATTTCCCCAGTTCAAATGGGGTGGTGCGGAGTGGAGGGGGTAAGCGGCCCGTCATACGTCATGGGCGTGTCGGGAAGATTGCCGAATAGTCCAAAGATCATGAAATGGACTGTAAGGCGGTGAAGAATGATGGAAGGTGAAACAGCACCATGCCCGTCACAGGATCGACACGTCACTCGCACAGGAACGCGACGATCATGGCGCACACTGTGGCTGATCACCCGAAATCATCCTTGATGACCACATAAGGTCGCCGTTGGAACGCGCGGCGCCGTAGGGTCGTAAACAGAATGAGTAACGGGATCGCAAAGATTCCGCAACGGCAACCCCCGGCGCACAACCGCCGCATCCTCATGGAGGCCTGGTGGCAGTAACTCATGACGTCTCACCTCAGCTCGATGATCTTGTTGTCACCGCGCACCGGATCCGCCAGTCGATCGAATCGGTGATCGAAGGCAAAAGTGACGTCATCCGCCTGACCTTGACCGTACTACTCGCCGAAGGCCACCTGCTCATCGAGGATGTGCCCGGAGTCGGCAAGACCATGCTCGCCAAGGCATTGGCGCGCTCCATCGACTGCCCGGTGCGCCGGGTGCAGTTCACCCCCGACCTGTTGCCGAGCGACATCACCGGGGTGAGCGCCTACAACCAGCAGACCAGGGAGTTCGAGTTCAAGCCGGGCCCGGTCTTCGCCAACATCGTGGTGGGCGACGAGATCAACCGTGCCTCCCCGAAGACCCAGTCGGCACTGCTGGAGTGCATGGAGGAGCAGCAGGTCACGGTCGACGGGGCGACCTACCGGCTGGACTCCCCCTTCATGGTGATCGCGACACAGAACCCGATCGAGATGGAGGGCACCTACCCCCTGCCCGAGGCTCAGCGCGACCGGTTCACCGCCAGAATCGCGATGGGCTACCCGGCCCCCTCCGCGGAGCTGGAGATGCTCGACGTGCACGGCGCCGCCTCCCCGCTGGACAAGCTGGAGCCGGTGGCCACCACCGAAGAGGTGCGGGCGCTGATCGAGGCGGTGCGCGGGGTCTACGTCTCCCAGCCGATCAAGAAGTACGCGATCGACCTGGTGACCGCCACCCGCCAGTCCCCCGACCTGAGGCTGGGCGCCTCTCCTCGCTCGACCCTGCAACTGGTCAGGGCCTCGCGGGCGCACGCGGCGCTCGCCGGCCGCGACTACGTCATTCCCGACGACCTGCAGGAGCTGTCCATCCCCGTGCTGGCGCACCGGCTGCTGCCCAGCATCGAGGCTCAGGGGCAGCGCCGCCCGCCCGAGCAGGTGATCGCCGACCTGGTCCGCCGGGTTCCCGTTCCCGAGGCCCAGGCCCGGTGACCTCCGGCCTCAAGGCGCTCACCGCCCGCGGCCGGTCCTTCATCGCGTCCGGCGTCGCGGCGCTGCTGTGCGCCTTCCTCCTCGGCGAGCACGACCTGCTCAGGATCGGCGTGCTGATCGTCTCGCTGCCGCTGCTGGCGGCCATGGTGGTCGCCCGCACCCGCTACCGGCTGAGCTGCGCGCGCCGTCTGGATCCGCCCAGGACCGAGGTGGGCAGCGAGGCCACCGTGACGCTGCGGCTGGAGAACGTCACCCGGCTGCCGACCGGTCTGCTGATGGTCGAGGACACCGTTCCCTACGCCCTCGGCGCCCGGCCCAGGTTCGTGCTGGACCGGGTGGAGCCGCAGGGTATCCGGGAGATCGACTACCGGGTCCGCTCCGACCTGCGCGGCCGCTTCACCATCGGCCCGCTCTCCATCCGGATCAGCGATCCCTTCGGCCTGGTCGAGCTGACCAGGTCGTTCACCATCAGCGACACGCTGATGGTGACGCCCCAGGTGGTGGCGCTGCCCCAGGTCCGTCTGGTCGGCGAGTGGACGGGCGGCGGTGACAGCCGTACCAGAAGCGTCGCGGCGGCGGGGGACGACGACGTCGCCCCGCGCGAGTACCGGCAGGGCGACGACCTGCGGCGGGTGCACTGGCGCTCGACCGCCAGGCACGGCGAGCTGATGGTCCGGCGCGAGGAGCAGCAGTGGCAGAGCAGAGGTGCGCTGCTGCTGGACACCCGGCGGTACGCCCACCGGGGTGAGGGCCCGCGCTCGTCGTTCGAGACCGCGGTCTCGGCCGCCGCCTCCATCGGCGTGCACCTGGCCCATGAGGGTCTCGGCCTGCGCCTGGTCACCGACCAGGGGGCCGAGCACCTCACCGACAGCGGGCTGAGCCTGTCGCTGCTGGACACCCTGGCCGTGGTACGGGCCAGCCCGGCGCGGTCGCTGGAGTACGGCGTCGGCGCGCTGCGCCAGGGCGGCGGCGACGGGCTGATCGTGGCCGTGCTCGGCAAGATGGACCTCGACCAGGCCCAGGAGCTGGCCAGGGTCAGGCACGGCAACATGACCGGCGTGGCCGTGATGCTGGACGTGGCGGGATGGGAGCATCCCGAACTCGGCGAGAACGAGGACTTCCAGGCGGCGCGGGCGGTGTTGACGGGGACGGGCTGGCGCGTCGTGCGACTGGCCGCCGGCGCCTCCGTCGCGAGCGTGTGGCAGGACACCGCGCAGCGCGGGCGATCCTTGGCGAGCAGGGGCAACGCATGAGACTTCCCATCGCGTCGGGCGTGGCCACGGGAGCGGTCGCGATCGCGCTCTATCCCCTCTTCCAGGGCGGCGCCTGGTTCTGGACCAGCCTCGGCGCGATCCTGGTCGTGACCGGGATCGGCGTGCTGGCCGGCCACTACAGGCTGCCCGGCTGGCTGGTGCCGCCCGCCCAGGTGCTCGCGGTCTGGATCTACCTGACCACGGTGTTCACCGGCGACGAGGCGTGGGCGAGGGTGGTGCCCACGAAGGAGTCGGTCCTGGCACTGGCCGAGCTGCTGGCGACGGGCTTCGCCGACATCCAGCGGTTCGCCGCCCCCGTGCCGGACAGCGACGGAATCGTCCTGCTCACCTGCGGCGGCGTCGGCCTGATCGCGATCACCGTCGACCTGCTGGCCGCGCGGCTGCGCAGGGCGGCCCTCACCGGGCTGCCGCTGCTGGCGCTGTTCACCGTCCCGGCGGCGGTGGTCGCCGAGCCGATCAGCTGGCCGGCGTTCATCATCGGTGCCCTGGGCTATCTCGGCGTGCTCGTCGCCGACGGACGGGAGCGGGTCAGCCACTGGGGCCGGGCGGTGCTGGTGCGCCGGACGTCCCCCTTCACCGTCACGCGGCCCTCCTCCGATGCCGGGACGCTACGGCTGTCCGGCAGGCGCATCGGTTTCACCGCGATCGTGCTGGCCGTCCTGCTGCCCTTGCTGCTCCCTCCGCTGGAGCCCAACCCGCTGTTCTCGTTCGGGGTGGGCAACGGCAAGGGTGGCGGCAACTCGATCAGCATCCCGAACCCCATCGTCAACCTGCGCGGCCAGCTGTCGCTGCCGGAGAACTCCACGGTGCTGACCTACACGGCCAGCGACGGCGCGGCGCGCTACCTGCGGATGTACTCCCTCGACGTCTTCGACGGCGAGCAGTGGACGATGTCGGAGCCCAGGGGCCGCCCCGAGGACCGGACCTCCGACTCACCCATGCCACCGCCCCCCGGCCAGGACGTGGACGTGCCCGTCACGCCGGCGACCCTCGACATCACGGTGAGCGAGCAGGTCAGGAGGCTGAGTTTCCTGCCACTGCCCTACCCCGCGTCCAGGGTCACGGTGGAGGGCGACTGGCGGCCCGACCGCGACACGCTCATGGTCTTCTCCACCAGGAACACCGCCGAGGGCCTGACCTACCAGGTGGTCACCGCCGAGCCCGAGCCCACGGCGGAGAAGCTCAGGGCGGCGGATCCGGCGGCCCCGGCGATCAAGGAACGGTACCTGGGACTGCCGGAGAGCCTTCCCGGGGAGATCAGGGAACTGGCCACCCGGGTGACCAAGCGCGACTCCAGCCAGTACGAGCAGGCGATCCAGCTGCAGGAGTTCTTCACGGAAAAGGGCGGGTTCACCTACGACCTGTCCACTCAGGGGCACGACGGCCCGGCGCTGACGGAGTTCCTGATCCGCAACAGGACCGGCTACTGCGAGCAGTTCGCCGCCTCCATGGCGGTGCTGGCGCGCGTCCTGGGCATCCCCTCCCGGGTCGCCATCGGCTACACCGGAGGCGGCAACCTGTCCGGACAGTGGCAGGTGCGCACCCATGACTCGCACGCCTGGCCCGAGCTGTACTTCGAGGGAACCGGATGGCTCCGTTTCGAGCCCACACCGACGGGCGGGGCGGGCCAGGGCAGCGCGACGGTGCCCTCCTACACCCGGCCCGAGGTGACGTCGGCCACCCCCGACGAGCCGATCACGGCCCCGTCGGCGGACCCCGGCGACTCCGACCCCACCGGCGGGGCGGCGGCCGGCCGCCGTGACCGGACGCTCGACCTCGACTCCGGCGGCCTGCCGATCGCACTGGACGAGGGCATGCCGCCGGCCGCGCGAATCGGCATCGGAGTCGTGATCGCGCTGCTGGTCGCGCTGATTCCGGCGGTGATCCGCTGGCAGCTGCGGGCCCGCCGCGGCAGGTACTACACCCGGCAGGTCAGGGATCCCGACGGCGAGGATCCGACCGGCGCCACGGCACTCAGGGTCAAGCGGCGGGAGTCGGCGGTGAGGGCGTCCTGGGCCGAACTCGATGACGCGCTGTGCGACTACGGGATGTCACGGCAGCCGAGTGAGAGCCCGCGCGCGCTGGCCAGGCGGCTGACGGAGCAGTACGGGTTCGAACCGGAGGCCGCCGCCGCGCTGGGGAGGATCACCTCGGCGGTGGAGCGGACGCTCTACGCCAGGACCCCGGGTGAGACCGGCACGCTCCGTGCGGACCTGCGAAGTGTGCGGCGGGCGCTGGCCGCCACCGCGACCCGTGGCAGGCGGATCAGGGCTGTGCTGCTGCCGCCCTCCACGCTCCTGCGGATGCGGGGGCTCGGCGGGCGGGTGCTGGACGGCTTCGACCGGCTGGAGAACATCCGGCTCCGCAGGCCGGCCAGGAAGGGCGCCTGAGCAGGGCGGGTTCACCGGATGGCAGGGGCCGCTTCCAGTCGGGAGCGGCCCTCGTCGTCAGGGGGTCGGGGAGGAGATCCGCCGCCGCGAACGGCGGCGAGCCCGGCGGCTAGTGCTCGTCGTTACGACGGCGCCAGCGCTCCTCCATGCGTTCCATGAAGCTCTGGCGGGAGCCACTGCGGCGTCCCCCCTTGCCCCGCGGCTGATCGGACGGTACGGCCGCGCCGGCCTCACCGAACCCGTTCATCCGCTTCCAGCTGGACAGACCCCACAGACACGCGGCGAGCATGACCACGAAACCGCCGACGCCGAGCGGGATGTTGATGATCACAACGCCGACCATCAGCAGGACGACACCCAGGATGAAGCCGATGGAGGCCTTCACCAGGCGGCGCCTGTAGTGGCTGCGGGGATCACTGATCCTGACGGTATTGGCCCACTTCGGGTCCTCGGCGTAGAGTGCCTGCTCGATCTGGTCGAGCAAGCGCTGCTCGTGCTCAGAGAGCGGCACGGCGCCTCCCAAGGACAGCCCCAGGACGGGGAAGACGGTGACGGACGACACGGGGTGTCCGAACCTCGCGGTCGGTTATCCCCAGAATACGAGGCTGTAGACGTAGACGAAAGAAAACGTCCAACGTAGTCCAAACCGGAGGCCGCGTCATGGTTCTATTCCATCAAACGGCGGGCGAACAAGGGAGGCCGGGAGCACCGCATTGTGACCGAATCTGCGGGCGGCCCTGTCCATCGCCTGCTCGGCTTCCCGCCAGCCCGTCTCACGCTCTCCGAGGCCGAGCTGCCTGCTCGCCCCGTCGGCCGGGCTGAGGTTCTCCACCCGGACTCCGACCAGCCTCAGCTGGACGTTCTCCAGGCCGGAGGCGGTGTAGAGGGCGCAGGCGACGTCGTACAGGATCTTGGCCACGTCTGTGGGCTCGCGCAGGCTCCGGGAGCGGGACAGGGTGGTGAAGTCGGCGCGGCGGAGCTTGACGCTGACCGTGCGGCCGACGCTGCCCCCCTGCCTGAGCCTGGCCGCGACCCGCTCGGAGAGCCGGAGAAGCTCCCTGCGGATCTCCACGGGGTCTGCGATGTCTGTGGCGAATGTCTCTTCCGCGCCGATGCTCTTGTCGGGAACGTGCGGGGTCACGGGGCGCTCGTCACGCCCCCAGGCGAGCGCCGCGAGGTGCTCGCCCGCCGCCTGCCCCAGCTCGCGCCGGAGCGTGTCCACCGGGACCCTGGCGAGATCGCCGACCGTCTTGATGCCGAGCCGGGCCAGCGATCGCTCGGTGCGCTCCCCGACACCCCACAGCGCCGCCACCGGGAGCGGGTGCAGGAAGTCGACCACCCTGTCGGCGGGAACCACGAACAGTCCGTCCGGCTTGCAGTGGCGCGAGGCGAGCTTTGCCACGAACTTACTGTTGGCGACTCCCACGGAGCAGGTGACGCCCTGCTCGCGCACGACCTGTTCACGGATCATCCGGGCGATCTCCGCCGGGGGGCCGAGGCGCTTGCGTGCCCCGCCGACGTCCAGGAACGCCTCATCGGAGGCTATCGGCTCGACCTCGGGGGTGAAGGTTTGGAAGATCTCCATGACACGCCGGGAGACCTCCGCGTACTTGCCGCGGCTCGGCGGGATGATCACCGCGTGAGGGCAGAGCCGTCGGGCCCGGGTCATGGGCATGGCCGAGTGCACCCCGAACCTCCGGGCCTCGTAGGTGGCGCTGAGCACCACCCCGCGCGCGCCGGGCGCGCCGATGATGACGGGGGTTCCGCTGAGCTCGGGGCGGTCGCGCAGCTCGACACCTGCGTAGAAGGCGTCCATGTCGACATGGAGGATCGGGCAGCCGGTGTCGTCCGTCCCCAGATCCGATTCCGGGCGCGGCATCTGCTGCTTTCTCGACACGACGCCATTCTACGGGAACACGCGTTCGATGTGGTGCTCACCGGTGGCCAAGCACATGCAGTTGGGTCGCGATGTCGCGGAGAACCGGGTGCGCCGCCGCCGCCTGCTCCAGGTCGACCAGGGCGCGTGCGGCTCCGGGTTCGCCGTCGAGCAGCCTGCTGGGCACCAGGTCAGCGAAGATCCGCACACCGTGCACCTCGCCGGGCGCGAAGCCGGTCACGGCGAGAAGCCGCTCCAGTGCCTCACGGGTGAAGCGCCTGGGGGTGGGGTCGCGGTCGCCCCAGCGGCCCTCGGGGTCGTCCAGGACCTGGCGGGCCTCGTCGAAGCGTCCGGCGAAGGCCCGATGCAGCGCGGCGGCGAGCGGGTTCGCGGCGAGCACGCTGATCACGCCGCCCTCGCGCAGCAGGCCGGCCATGGCCGTCACCGCGCCGACCGGATCCTCCACGTACTCCAGCACGCTGTGGCAGAGCACCAGGTCGGTGCCACCGCTCGGGAGCAGCTCCCCCAGGTCTGCGGCGTCACCCTGCAGGGCGCGCACCTCCACCCCCGCCTCCGCCGCGCGGCGCTCCAGCGCGGCGAGCGAGTCGGGGCTGGGGTCGACGACCGTCACGGCGTGGCCCAGGTCGGCCAGGGGAACGGCGAAACCACCCGTGCCGCCCCCGGCGTCGACGATGTCGAGCCGGTCACGGCCCGTCGCGGCCACCCGTTCGGCCAGCACGGCGCTCAGGACGTCCCATACGACCGCGGTGCGGACCGCCGGGGTGCCTGCGTGCCGTGAGATGCCTACGGCGTGCAACTTCAGATCGCCTCCTCATACGTGACGAGCCCAGCCTACGCCGCGCGTCCCCCGGCGCGGCCCAAGGACTATCCATACTCGTAATTGATCGAGTCTTTTTCCCCGTGCGGACGGACCCGGCCGGCGTGCCCCGAGGAAGGCGGTCGGATCCGCGGGAAAAGGGGGGCGTCCGGGGGAGGTGCCGGATGAGTGCCCGTCCGGGCCGCGGGGGTGTGCGAGTGGATGAGGAGCCGTGGGGATGTGCGCCGAGGCGGGGAGACGGAGATCGGCTCCCCGCGGGGCGCGGCTAGAGCGTCAGCGACGGCTTGAGCTGCTTGAACCTGGCCATCAGGCCGTTGACGAACTGTGGCGACTCGTCGGTCGACAGCTCGGAGGCCAGGCTGACCCACTCACTGATGACGACGCCCTCGGGGACGTCGGGCATCCACAGCAGCTCGTAGGTGCCGCCACGCAGGAGGTTGCGGTCGACCGCGGGCATGCGGTCGAGCGTCCAGCCGTCGGCGTAGGCGGTGATCAGCTCGTCGATGCGCGTCCGGTGCCTGCACACGCCTTCGACGATCGTCGTGGTGTATTCGTTCACGGGCGGCTCGGCCCGCTCCAGGCGCTCGGCGAGAACGCTGAGCGGGTCCTCGCTCCGTGCCTCCGCCTCGAAGAGGATGTCCAGCGCGCGCCTGCGCGCCTTACCCCGTGCCGACATCAGGCGCGGCCGAGATAATCGCCGGTGCGGGTGTCGACCTTGACCTTCTCGCCGGTGGTGATGAACAGCGGCACCTTGATCTCGGCACCGGTCTCCAGCTTGGCGGGCTTGGTGCCGCCGGTGGAGCGGTCGCCCTGGAGGCCGGGCTCGGTCTCGGCGACGATCAGCTCGACGGCCGCGGGCAGGTCGACGTAGAGGACGTTGCCCTCGTTGATCGCCACGGTGGCCAGCATGTTCTCCAGCAGGTAGTTGGCGGAGTCGCCGACCGCGACCCTGGAGACATGGAGCATGTCGTAGGTCTCGGTGTCCATGAAGACGTAGTCGTCGCCGTCCATGTACGAGAACTGCATCTCGCGCTTGTCGACGTTGGCCACCTCGACCTTGACGCCCGCGTTGAAGGTCTTGTCGACGACCTTGCCCGATAGCACGTTCTTGAGCTTGGTGCGGACGAACGCGCCGCCCTTGCCGGGCTTGACGTGCTGGAACTCCACGACAGCCCAGAGCTCACCGCCGTCGAGCTTGAGCACCAGGCCGTTCTTGAGGTCGTTCGTCGTCGCCACTAGTTCTCTCCTGCGTACGGCCGCTCTTAGAGGACGAGCAGCTCTTTGGTCGTCCGGGTGAGAAGTTCCGGCCCGCCATCACGCGCCACGAGCGTGTCCTCGATGCGGACACCGCCCCTGCCGGGAAGATATACCCCAGGTTCAACCGTGACCGGAACTCGGTCCTCTATTCTAGCGTGCTCGTGGTCAGGCTCTGGCTTTCGCGGAGACAGGAACGGCATCTCGTGGATCTCCAGCCCGACTCCGTGGCCGAGACCGTGCTTGAAGAACTCCCCGTATCCCGCCTCGGCGATCAGGTCGCGGGCCGCGGCGTCCACCTCGTGGAGCGCCGCACCGGTCCGCACGGCCCGGCGGCCGGCCCGCTGGGAGGCGCGGACCAGGTCGTACAGCTCGCGCTGCCAGCCGACGGGCTCGCCGATCGCCACGGTTCTGGTCATGTCTGCGTGGTAGCCCCGGTACAGCGCCCCGAAGTCCATGGTGACCAGGTCTCCGCGCTCCAGCGGCCGGTCCGAGGGCGAGTGGTGCGGGATCGCGCCGTTGGGCCCGCTCGCGACGATCGTGTCGAAGGCGAGCCCGTCCGCGCCCAGCTCGACCATCCGGCGCTCCAGCGCCCTGGCCACCTCCTTCTCGGTCAGCCCCGGACGCAGTTCGGGCAGGACCTCGGCGAAGGCCCGGTCCGTGAGCTCGCACGCGGTGCGGATGAGATCGATCTCGGCGTCGTCCTTGACCATGCGCACCGACTCCACCAGTTTCGACAGGCGGAGCCGGTCGCCGCCCAGCCGGAAGTAGGTGGCGACGGACATGTGGTCGGCCTCGATGCCCGTCCGGCCGCCCTCCGGCAGCAGCGCCCCGGCGACGTCGAGCTCCTCGACCACCTCGATGTCGGCGCACAGCCGCCGGGCGGCCCCGATGTAGCGGGAGTCGGTGGCCAGCGTGGCGCCGGCGTCGGCCCGGACCAGGACCGCCGCGTTGGAGCTGGCCAGGCCGGTCAGGTAGCGCACGTTCACGCCACCGGTGACCAGGATCGCATCCGCCTCGTGAGCGGGGAGAAGGGCCGCGAGGTTCTCACGGCGCCGTACGTGGATGACGGTCATGGCACGCATGTTATTGGCCGATTTGACCAATGTCGTCCCCTTGGCCCGATCTCGCCGGCCCCCTACCGGAACCGGAACCCGCCGATCGCACGCCCACCGGCTCCCGGTCTCCCGCGCGGCGGGTCAGGAGGCGAGTTCCCTGACCTTCTCGACGAGCCGCAGGCGCTCTGCGTGGGTGCGTCCCAGCGGGGCGACGTTGATGGTCGTGACACCCGACTCGCGCATCGCCTGCAGCCGCTCCCTGACATGCCCCTCCGAGCCGATCAGCGACATCTTCTCCAGCATCTCCCGCGGAACGAGCGCGGCGGCCTCGTCCTTCTTTCCCTCCAGGTAGAGGTCCTGGATCTGCTCGGCCTCCTTCTCGTAGCCGTACCTGCGGGCGAGGTCGTTGTAGAAGTTCCTGCCCTTGGCCCCCATCCCGCCGATGTAGAGGGCGGCCATCGGGCGGCCCAGCTCCAGCCAGCCCGAGACGTCGTCGCCGATGGCCAGCGACGCCTGGGCGATCACGTCCAGCTCTCCCAGTGCCGGGTCCCGCTTGGCCCGGCCCGCCGCCAGGGAGGCCCCCCACACCTCGGCGGCCTTCTCCGGCATGTAGAAGATCGGCTCCCAGCCCTCGGCCAGCTCGGCGGCCAGCTCGACGTTCTTGGGACCGATGGCGGCGATCACGACGGGGATGCGGTCGCGGAGCGGGTGGTTGATGAGCTTCAGCGGCTTGCCGAGACCGGTCCCCTGGTCCGCGGGGAGCGGGACGGTGTAGTGCCTGCCCTCGTAGTTCAGGCGCTCACGCCGCCACACCTGGCGGCAGATCTCGATGACCTCGCGGGTGCGTCCGATCGGGGCGTGGTACGGGACACCGTGGAAGCCCTCGATGACCTGCGGTCCCGAGGCCCCCAGGCCGAGGGTGAAGCGGCCGTCGGAGACGTAGTCCAGGCCCGCCGCGGTCATGGCCAGCAGGGCGGGGGTGCGGGAGTAGATCGGCAGGATGCCGGAGGCGATCTGCAGCCTCTCGGTCTTGGCCGCGATGTAGCCCAGCTGGCTGACCGCGTCGAAACTGTACGCCTCGGCGACAAAGACGATGTCGAGACCGGCCTTCTCGTAGTCGGCCAGTTCGGCCACCGTCTCCTTGAAGCCTCCCGAGTAGCTCAGGGCCATACCGATACGCATCGTGAGATCGTCCTTCCGCAGCGCCGACGAAACCGAATGTTGTTCCGTTTCCTTGGCTGTAAAGGCTATCGACTCACCGCCGAAGCACCAAGCCCCGCCCGTCGGGCCGGTAGCCTACGCATTCCGGGGTAGGGGATCTTTGACGGCGACAAGGAGGGGTGTGCTGAGGCGGTCGATCATCGTGGTGGCGGGAGCCCTGGCCCTGACTCTTGGAGGGCACCGGCTCCTGCCGGAACTGGGCGGGTTCACTCCCGTGCTGGAGAGCCTCCTTCCCTGGCTCGGCGTCGCGATACCCATCCTGCTGATCTGCGCGCTGGCCACCCGCTCATGGCAGGTGATCTTCGCGGCGCTGCTCCCGGCGATCGTCTGGGGCCTCATGTTCGGCCCGACGCTGCTGCGCAGCCCGCCCGGCGGCCCCAGCGACCTGTCGGTCGCCACGCTCAACGTGGGCGCGGCCAACGCCGACTCGGCCGAGGCCGTACGGTCGGTCTCCAAGGGCCGTGACCTGGTCGCGGTGCAGGAGCTGACCGCAGGAGGCCCGGCGGCGGAGATCCTCAGCGAACGCTTTCCCCATCACTACCGGATCGCCACGGTCGGCCTGTGGAGCCGGTTCCCGATCGTCGAGGCCCGCAAGGCCGACATCGGCCTCGACTGGGCGCGGGCGCTGCGAGCGGTGGTCGCCACCCCCAAGGGGAGACTGACCGTGTACGTCATGCACCTCGCCTCCGCCCGGCCGGGCCAGACCGCGCAGCGTGACGAGACCCTCGCCTACGCCCGCAGGATGATCGACAAGGACGACAGCGCGCGCCTGCTGCTGCTCGGCGACCTCAACACCGCCACCACCGACCGCAAGCGCTCCGGCCTGGTGCCGCCGCTGTCGGACGCCCAGCAGGAGGCCGGTACGGGGTTCGGCTTCACCTGGCCCGCGGCCTTCCCCGTCACCCGTCCCGACCACATCCTCTACCGCGGCCTGACCGCCACCGGGGCGGGCGTCGAGCGGGCCGCGGGCAGCGACCACCGCGCCGCCTTCGCCTCGCTGCGCCTGACCTCCCAGAAACCGGACTGACCGGACTGACCAGCCGGGCCTGAGGGTCCGGAAGGCCCGGGTGGCTCGGGTGGCGAGGCCGGAACGGGCCCTTGGCTCCGGCGGGTCCGCCCAGGTGGGGCTCAGGGGGTTCGGACAGCGACTCAGGCGGCGACTCGGGCGGCGAGGCCGGAACGGGCCCGTGAAGCCGCCGGGCTCAGCCGGGCCGGGCGGCTCGGGCGGCGACGTCGGAGCGGGCCCGCAGCGCCGACAGGTCCGCCGGGGTGTCGATGTCGGCGGGGTCCGCCACGTCGTCGCAGGGGACCGCGACGACCAGTTCGGGATGGGCCTTCAGGAACGGGCGTGCTCCGGCGTCGCCGGTCGCGAGCCGGGAGACCTCCGCGAAGTGCTCCCTGGCGATCAGCACCGGGTTCCGCCGCGCCCCGCCGTAGGTGGCGACGGCGACCGAGGCACCCCGCTCCGCGGCCCGGATGAGCCGCTCCACCGCCGCCGGGCCGACGAACGGCTGGTCCACCAGGCTGATCACCACGTGCTCGGCGGTGGCGGGGATCGCGTCCAGACCGGCCCTGAGCGAGGAGCCCATCCCCGAACTCCAGTCCGGGTTGTGGACGGTCACCGCCCCCGGCACCCGGACGGCGGCCGCCCCGAGCACCACGACCACGGGCCGGCAGCCACCGTCCTGGAGCACCCTGACCCCCCGGTCCACCAGCCGCTCCCCGCCGAACTCCACCAGCGCCTTCGGCGTGCCGAGCCGCGAGCCGGACCCGGCGGCCAGCAGCAGCCCCGCGCTCACCGTTCCCGCCGGTTCCGCTCCGCCCGTACTCACGCGCCGGGCCCGTCGCCGTGAACCGGGTCATCGCCATGAACCGGGCCGTCGCCGTGGATCCGGCCGGAGCCGTCGGTCAGCGGCCTGCCCGAGCCGCCCCAGCGCAGCTGGATCAGCTCGGCGGCGATGGAGACCGCGGTCTCCTCGGGGGTGCGCGCGCCCAGATCCAGGCCGATCGGCGAGCGGAGCCGCTTCAGCTCGGCCTCCCCCAGCCCCGCCCGCGCGAGCCTGGCCAGCCGGTCCTCGTGGGTACGGCGCGATCCCATGGCGCCGACGTAGCCCGCCGGGGTGCGCAGGGCCACCTCCAGCAGGGGGACGTCGAACTTGGGATCGTGGGTGAGCACGCAGATCGCGGTCCGCTCGTCCACGGTGACCGAGGTGAGGTAGTCGTGCGGCCACTTGACGATCACCTCGTCGGCCTCGGGGAAGCGCTTGGCCGTGGTGAAGACCGGCCGGGCGTCGCACACGACCACGTGGTAACCGAGGAACTTGCCGATCCTGGCGACCGCGGCGGCGAAGTCGATCGCGCCGAAGACCAGCATCCGGGGCGGCGGCGCGAAGGACTGCACGAAGACCGACAACTCGTCGAGCCGCCGCTCCCCCCGGGCCCCGTACCTGCGGACGCCCGTCAGCCCCTGCGCCAGCATGCCCCGTACGTCGTCGTCCACCGCCTCGTTCAGCCGGTCCACCCCCAGGGAGCCCGAGGAGCGGTCCGGCCAGATCACCCGGCGGCTGCCCACCGCGCCCGGCCCGGACAGGATCGTCGCCACCGCCACCGGCTCGTGCCCGAGCACCGAGGCGGCGACCGACCCCAGCTCGGGGAAGGTCTTCCTGGAGACCGGCTCGACGAACACGTCCAGGATGCCGCCGCAGGTCAGGCCGACGGAGAAGGCGTCGTCGTCGCTCACCCCGTACCGCTGCAGGACGGGCCTGCCCGAGGAGACCACCTCCTGGGCCAGCTCGTAGACGGCCCCCTCGACGCAGCCGCCCGAGACGCTGCCCTCCGCCTCGTCGCCGAGCACCGCCATGGACGCCCCCGGCGGCCGGGGGGCGCTGCGGAAGGTGTCGACCACGGTGGCCAGGCCGAACGTCTCCCCCGCCTCCCACCAGCGCAGGACCTGCGACAGAACATCACGCACGAGTGCCTCCCAGCAGCATTGCCAGCTCTTCTAAGGCGGCCAGGCTGTGCCCGGCCACGAAGTCGTCGATGTGCGGAAGGGCGGCCCGCATGCCGGCGGTGAGCGGCTGGTAGCCCTCCTGCCCCTTGTGCGGGTTCACCCAGATCACCCGGTGGGCCGTCCGCGACAGCCTGGCCATCTCCGCCCCCAGCAGCGAGACGTCGCCGCGCTCCCACCCGTCGGACGCGATCACCACCGTCGCGCCGGCCGCGTCGTTCAGCGCCAGGAGCCGCCGGAGTTCCGCACCCAGCCGGGTGCCGCCGCTCCAGTCGGGAATGGCGCGGGAGACGGCGTTCATCGCGGTGGCCGGGTCGCGGTGGCTCAGCTCGGCGGTGAGCCGCGTCAGCCGGGTGCCCGCGCTGAACACCTCGGTGGCCCCGGGCTCCGACCTGACCAGCGCGTGGGCCAGGCGGAGCAGCGTGTCCGCGTACGGGGTCATGGAGCCGCTGACGTCGACCAGCAGCACGACCCTGCGGGGTCTGGTCCGATGCGCGCGGTAGCGGAGACCGGCGATCTCCCCGCCCCTGCGCAGGGTCTCGCGAATCGTCGCCCTGCCGTCCAGCCGCCCCCGGCGCGAGGGCCTGAAACGTCGCGACCGGCGCCGTTCCCGGCCCGCCCGCAGCAGGGCGAGCAGCCGGCCCTTCCTCCTCGCCCGGCGGCAGCGTGGCTTCGGCATGCTGCTCGGGGCGAGCTTCGCCGCGCAGTACGGCATGCACCTG
>NZ_JBEXGU010000016.1:0-90446 GCF_040607515.1 Streptosporangium sp. NPDC005286
CCGGAGGTGTGCACCGCGTACGCGAGCTGGTCGGGATGCGCGGGGACGCCGGGTTCAGTTGCCGAACGAGAACCAGTTGAGGTTGACGAAGTCGGCGGGTTGCCCGCTGGTGAAGGTGATGTAGACCGTGTGGGTTCCGGTCACCGAGGCGATGTTGGCCGGGACCGTACGCCAGCTCTGCCAGCCGCCGGTGTTACCGATGGCGAAGTCGCCGATCGGAGCCGCGGTCAGGCTGTCGAGGCGCACCTGGACCAGCCCGCTGACCCCGCCGGCCGCCCCGGACGCGACACGGGCCTTGAACTGGGTGGCCGCCGCGCCGCCGAAGTTGACTCCGTCGAAGCGCAGCCAGTCGCCGTTGCCGATCTGCGCGACGTTCTGCCCGCCACCGGTGTCCGTGGTGGTCTCCAGTGACGTGCCCGCCTGCGCCTGGTAGCGCTCGGCCTGGATGGTCGAGCGGGCGTCCACCCCACCTGGAGGGGGAGTGATCGTCGGAGTGGGATTGGAGCCGGAGCCGCTCTGCCAGACGGCCACGTAGTCAACGAGCATCGGGCGGCCGGAGACCGTGGCCGCGGTCGGGGTCTGCCCGGCCAGTGCGTTGGGGAACGCCCCGCCCATGGCCAAGTTGAGCAGGATGAAGTAGCCCTGGTGGCCGGTCATGTTGTTCCAGGTCCCGGCGTCGAACTGGGACTGGCTGACGCTGTGGAACTGCTGCCCGTCGACGTACCAGCGCAGCTGGTTCGGGGTGATGCTGCGGTCCCACTCGAAACGGTAGGTGTGGAACGCCGACTGGCAGGAGGAACCGGGGCACGTCCGGCTGGCGCCGATGCCGGTGGTCTCGTTGCAGGGCCCGCCGGGGTTCACACCGCAGTGGAGCACGCCCCAGACGGAGTTGATGCCGTTGACGTTCTCCATGATGTCGAACTCGCCGATGCCGGGCCAGTTCCAGTAGCTGCCGCGATACGGCGCGCCCAGCGCCCAGAAAGCGGGCCAGTAGCCCAGTGCGGCGTCACCGGTGACGTTGGGCATCTGGATACGGCCCTCGATGCGCAGGATACGGCCGTCGGCGGGTTTGAAGTCCGAGCGGCGGGTCTCGATGCGGGCGGACGTCCACTCGCTGCCGCTCTTTATCGGGGTGATGCGCAGGTTCCCGCCGCCGTCGAGGCTCAGGTTGGCGGGACTGTCGGTGTAGCGCTGGATCTCACCGGTGCCCCAGTTGGCGGGGCCGCCCGGGTAGGCGTGGCCGGTGTCGACGATCCAGTTGGCGGAGGAGGGAGGTGACCCGGCGCCGCCGGTGAAGTCGTCGCTCCAGACCAGGGACCAGCCGGAGGGGGTTGCCGGGACGGAGGCGTGGGCGGTGATGGCGATCATCATCGGCACCAGCGCGGCGACGATGATCGGGATCCATCCGAGAGAGCGCTTTCTTCTTGGGGGGTGGCTCATTCGAAACCTCTCACAAGGCGAACGAGGCGGACGGTCGAACATCGCTGCAGTATAAAGACCGATTGATACCACTGTTACGCGAAGGTTAAGCCAGGGTCAACACCCGAGTCGGAAAAAGCAGGAGAGCGCTCTCAGCGCTTGTCCGCGAGGTGTTCGGTCGTCGCTTCGCGCTCCGGACGTCCTGCCCGCGCCGCCGTTTGACGTGCGGCACCCTGCCGGGATCCGGGCGGCCGCCCGCCTTTGTCGGGGCCACGGTCACCGGGCGCCTCGGGGCGTCCGGCCGGCCGGAGGTCTGACAACGTTTTCGGATATTCGCTGACTCGAATATTTACTGTTAGGAAAGTTTCCTTTATATTCGAGTCGCCCCCCAGCGAAGGAGCAGTACATGCGCAGAACGGTCACCTTCCTCGCGACGGCGATCATCGCCATCGCCGCCACCGTGTTCATCGCCTCACCGGCCAGCGCGCACGGCTACATCTCGTCGCCGCCGAGCCGTCAGGCCATGTGCGCCCAGGGCCGCGTCTCCAACTGCGGCGACATCATCTACGAGCCGCAGAGCGTGGAGGGCCCCAAGGGCCTGCGAAACTGCCACGGAAACGTCGGTCGGTTCTCCCAGCTCAGCGACGAGAGCAAGGGCTGGCCGGCCACGAGTGTCGGCAACTCGGTCACCTTCAACTGGGTGCTGACCGCCCGCCACGCCACCAGCACCTGGGAGTACTACATCGGCAACACCCGGATCGCGGTCTTCAACGACGGCGGCAGGCAGCCCGGCGCCACGGTCTCGCACAACGTGAGCCTGGGCGGCAGGACAGGCCGCCTGAAGGTTCTCGCGGTCTGGAACATCGCCGACACCGCCAACGCCTTCTACTCCTGCGTCGACCTGCAGCGCTGACCCGTCCGACCCGCTCCCGCTCCCTCCGCGCCCCGGTGGGGGCGGGGCGGTTCCCGTCATCCTGGCCGCCGCTCGGGTTTCCCGCAGTGAGCGAGCGACCCGGCGGCGCCCTCTGGCGCCCTACCCCGCCGGGCGGCGCGCAGGGCGTCGGCGAACCGGGCGAGGTCCAGTTCCCTGGCGGGCAGGTCGCCGTTGACCACCGCGCGGGCGCACCCGCGGAACACCTCACTGAAAGCGGAGTAGTAGGAGTACTGCGGGCGTAATTCGGCCTTGCACAGGGCCTGGTGGATCTTCCCGGCCAGTTCCTGGAGCATGAGAGCGGTGATCTCAGGGTCCTCGCCGGGAGGGCCTGCGGCGGCGATGGCCGCCCCCGTCGAGGGATTCGCTCTCGTCCCCGGCGTGCAGTCCGTTCTCCCGGAGAAGCCCGTTTCCGTCCCGGGGGAAACCGAGAGCTGGTCACAGGTGCGCGGGTCGCGCCGGTATTCCTCGTAGACGGATTCGAGCACCGGCGGGTAGCCGCTGCAGGCGAACAGCCGAGCCTGGGCCTGGTGGCCGGTCAGGAAGTCGATGAGCATCCGTGCTTTCTCCGGATTGTCGGAGCGAGCGGAGATCGCCAGGTTGAAACCACCGAGGATGCCGGCGCCGGGCAGTGCGGCCATGCCGAAGCGCAGACGCCGGTGGCCGTCGTACATCGAGCGGTCTGTGGCCAGGCGGTGAAACGCGAACGGCCAGTTGCGCATGTAGGCCGCCTCCTCGTCGCGGAACGCCTGGAGGCTGCTCTCCTCCGCGGAGTCCTTCGGGCCTCGTGCGAGGAAACCGTCCCTGAAGGCGTTGAAGGTGTCCTGCTTGGAGAAGTTCTCCGCCCCGCGTGCCAGGGTGCCGTTCTCCAGCAGGGCTCGCCAGCGCGCGAGCGCCTCGCGCGTCCGCTCGCCGTTGACTCCCTCGTCCAGCACGACCCGGTCACCGTCGGTGACCCTTCCACCCGCGGACAGGACCGCCTCCAGCAGGTTGACGGTGCCCCCCTCGTAGTCGCCGAGCTGCACGGCGTACCCGCCGTTCGCGGCGGCGTACTTCCAGAGCTGCTCCGTCGTGGTGGGCACGGGCAGGTCGCGGCGATGGAACAGCAGGGGCACGTCGGTGACGAAGGGCACCGCGTACTGGACTCCGTCCACCTGGCCCGTCTTCAGGACGTTGTCCACGAAGAGGCCCGCCTTCTGTGGATCGAGAGGGTACGGAAGGAGATAGCCGCTCCGGGCGAATTCGGCGGTCCAGGCCACGTCCACCGAGAGCACGTCGTAGGCGCAGCTCCCCAGCCGGGCACGGCCCGCCATCTCGGCCCGCTCCTCGTCCGTACGCTCGGCCACCTCGACCAGGGTGACCTGGGTGGTGTGCGTGCGGTTCCACTCCTCGATCAGGTCGCGGCGGAAGCTGCCGGCGGTGATGTCGGCGCCGGTCGCCACGGTGAGCCGGTCAGGTCCTCCGCAGTCGGCGGGGAAGGCGGGCTTCCCGCTGAGGAGCGAGGGATCCCCCGCGGTGAGGGAGATGAGCACCGAGGCCAGCACCAGCCCCGCCACCACCCCGGCACCGCCCCAGCGACGCTGGCCGGGGTTCAACCTGCCGAGCAGGGCGCGCGGGCGTCGCGTCAGGCTCATCGAATCTCCTTGGCTGTGGAGATCCCGGGCTCCGGCCCTGGGAGGGAGGTCAACGGCGGTCCTTTCCACGCAGGCTGGAGATCAGGTGTCTCAGCGCCTGCCGCATGTCGGCTCCCGCCTCCACACACTCGCGGTACTTCCCCGCACGCGGGGGAGAGCGATCACAGCCGTTGTCGCCGAGGGCCAGCACATAGAGGGCGTTGACATTGGACGCGCGGGCGAGCGTCCCGCCGACGCCCTTCCCCCGTCGCTCGTTGTCGAAGACGCCCCCGTCGGTCACGACGACGAGGGCACGCCCAGGAGATCCGGCCCGCCGGTTCAGGTTCATGATCATGTCTGATATCGGGGCGTCGGAGCCCTCCGCCCTGGTACCGGCGACGCTCCTGGTCAGTTCGTCGAACTCGGCACGGCCCGCCGCCGGCTGGAGCTCCCTGACCCGGGTCCTGCGGCCGACCGTGGAGAAGGCGCTCAGCGCGAGGTCGTCACGAGGGGTGATCAGCGGTTTGATATCGGGAAAGGTCTCACGCAGGCGTACCAGCAGGGAGCGGGGCGGTGCGGTCATCGAGCCGGACACGTCGAGGGCGATCTCGGCGTCGAGCCGGGGCAGGAGACCGAAGAACCGGCTCTGGGCCTCTCGCAGTGCCGCGGGGGAGCGCACGACCGCCCTCTCGGCGGAGCGCTCACCGAAGAGCGGGTTGGCGGCCAGCCACGAGCGAAGAAGGCCGAGCACGCTCGTGCGCTCCGCACTCCGCTCGTCCGGCCAGCTGATCGTGACGAACGGGTAGTCCAGCCCGGAGAGCCCGGGAGAGAAGAACTCCTTGAGCTTGGTCATCCCGCTCGGCGCCCCCTCGGGGCAGTGGGGATCGTTGAACCGCCCGTCGTTGTAGTCCGTCAGGCTGTGAAACGGGATCACCAGGGCGGGGCTCCGGTTGAGCTCCTCGCCGCCGGTCCCGCGGCTCGCGGTCCTGAACCGGCAGAGCAGCGAGCTGACGCTCTCGGCGACGATGTCGCGCTGCTCCCGATCCACGATGTCGCCCAGGGGCATGAGGTCGGAGACCGCGACGAGCCCGGCGGTGGAGAGTTCGGGCTGCGGGTAGCTCACCGGCATGCCGAATTTCGATCGGACCACCTTCCACAGGACCGGGAGGCTGTGGCTGCCCGGCCGCCCCGCCGGCAGTTCCTTCCTGACCTTCTCGGCACGCCCGCTGATCATGCCGACCACCAGGCGGTCGGACGCGACCGACGGGCCGATGTCGAGGGTGGCGCCGCCCGCTCCCACGTCCTCGGCGACGAGCCTGGCCTCGCCGGTGCTGGTGGCGACCCAGGCGTCGGCCCGGGGACCGTACAGCCGGCGAAACGGCTCGTCACCCTCCTGGCGCGCGTCGTCGCGGTACCAGTTGTCGCCGAAGGCGTAGGCCAGTTCCCCGACCGAGGGCGCCACCCCCACCGAGATCGTGTACGGTGCGCAGCCGTCCACCAGCCTGCCCTGGACGAACAGGGCGATGCTCTCGCGCAGGGCGGTCACGTTCTCCGGGGCGGTGACGACGCGTAACTCCAGCGGCCGCTCGCAGTCGGGGGGCCAGATCCGGTGGCTCAGCCACGTTCCGCCCTGGACGACTCCCCACGGGACCGTTACGGCCGCGGCGCCGAGGAGGACGCCGAGGTAGCCGGCCGACAACTTGAGCACGAACCCCTCCAGCCGCCGGTGCCTCCGCCCTGGCATGCCCGGTGCGGGCCTTCCCGCCGCGCGACGGCGCGCGACGGCCCGTCCGGCCGGTTCGAGCCATCGGCGCAGCAGGCGGGCGAACCTTCCCAACGTCAGCAGGACGGCCACGGCCAGGCCGATCATCGCGCAGACGAGCAGGGCGAGACCCGTGCCGAGTGCCCGCACCCCGTCCGTCAGCACCGCGAACAGGGTGGTGACGCCGCCGGTGACCAGGGCGGTCGCGGCGATCTCCTTGAGCTTCGCCGGGAGGCCGCCGGGCGGGCCGGCGTCCGGGTCCCGCGAGCCGTCGGCGGGTGAGGAGGGGGAGGGGCCGGACATGGAGATCACTACCTGTTCGACGACGTGAACGAAGGGCTCTCAGACGGCCGTACTTCGAACGGGGCACTTCGGATGGCGAGGTTCCAGGCGATGGATTTTCCTGTGACAGGATTTTGACGGGGTTTCGAGGACGGCGCCTTGGCGTGAGATGAGCGGGGAGCGGCCTTTCCCGGCTCGGCTCTGGCCGCGTTAGATCCTAATCCGTCGGCCCGTCGAATGCGATGGATATCTTGATTTCACTGTCTTTTTTATCGACACTAAACATCGATTCGGACACGAGCCTCTATGTTCGTCTTATGGCTGCATTTAGTGACAGAGGAAGTGTTTGCGGCACACCGCCGTTCGCGGCCTGGTCGCACGCGGCGGCTCCCCGCAGGCGGCCCTGGCCGCTGACGGCCACGGCGGACCCGGTCGGCGGCTCGAAAGGGATGGCCGAGGGTGATCGCGGCACCACGGAAAAGGGCCTCCATTGAATGTGAATCGGAATGGTCGGTGTCGATGCCGTGGACATAGCAGCGCAAAGCGTGCAACATGGCTTTCTGTGCGCGCGTTAATTACCCGAACCTCGGTGATTCAACTCGGCGGCAATGGGGAACAGATATCGTGCGTTCAGGGTTCCCAGCGCCCGTCTGGGCAGGGGTCGGCACTGTCGAGGTGATCGTTGGCTCGTCGCACAAAAAAATTCGCCGATATGGCCACGGCGCTTCTGGTAGTTGTTGGAATCCTGGTCGGGCTGCCGATTGGAATGGTCGGAGAATATTTTCCGGAAACGGTGGCCGAGAACCGGATCACCTGGGTCGCGATTTTCGGGTTGACCGCCTTCCTCATCGTCCTGCTGACCCGGCTGATGCCGGAACTGATGAAGTCGCGCGCTCACGGCGGGCTCTTCCGGGTGCCCGAGAGAAAGGCGGGGTGGGTCCGCAGAACCGAGCTGGACGACGTGGTCTCCACTCTGACGATGAGAGGCTCGGGAACGGTCGGCCTGACCACCGGCATCGCCGGGGCGGGCGGTTTCGGTAAGACGTCCCTGGCCGTGGAGGCGTGCCACAGCGGTGAGGTGAGGAAGCGGTTCAAGGGCGGTGTCATCTGGGTCACGGTGGGCCGCGACCGCACCGGTGTCGACATCGCGGCGCTGGCCAACGACGTCACGGAGGCCGTGACGGGCACCCGGCCGGAGTTCTCCAGCCCGGAGCAGGCCGGCCACCGGATGGCCGAGATCCTGGCGGAGCGGGGCCAGACGCTGCTGGTGGTCGACGACGTGTGGAGCCTGTCACAGCTGAGACCCTTCCTGGCCGCGGCGGTGCGGTCCCGGGTGCTGGTGACGACCCGCCTGCCCAGAGCCCTTCCCCCGAACGCGATCGCGATGATCGTCGACGAGATGGCGCCGCGGGTGGCCGTCCAGTTGCTGAGCCGTGGGCTACCGCCGATGAACCCCGGCGTCGTCAACAGCCTGATGGGCCTGACGGGAAGATGGCCGCTGCTACTGGACCTCGTCAACGCGCGCCTGCGTGACGAGCACGGTGGCGGGGTGAACGCCGACGTCGCCGCCCGCCGGGCGGCCGAGCGGCTCGGCCGGGCCGGACCGGCCACCCTGGACGTCACCATTCCCCGCCAGCGGGAGACCGCGGTGCGCGTGACGGTCGAGCACAGCCTCGAAGCTCTCGGCGTGTTCGACCGTGCCCGCTTCCTTGAGCTGGGCGTCTTCCCGCAGGACGCCGACATACCGGTCGGCACCGTCGGGCTTCTCTGGCGCGCCACCGCCGGACTCACCTCCGAGCAGACCGAGCGCCTCTGCGCGAGGCTGCACGACCTGTCACTGATCGGCAGGCACGAGACGGAGGGAACGGTGCCGTCGATCACGATCCACGACGTCATCCGTGCACACCTCCGCTCGGAGTACGGGCTGGGGAGAGAGCGCGTCGAGGCGGCCAACCGCGACTTCCTCGACGAGGCCCGCGAACTGGTCCCCGACGACGACCTCGCGGCGGACGCCGAATGGTGGAGACTGCCCAGGGAGGTGCCCTATCTCTGGGACCATCTGCTGTTCCACCTCGCCGAGGGGAGAAGGCAGCGGGAGCTGGAGTCGCTCCTGCACGACGTGCGATGGTTCGTCACCCGGATACGAGCCTTCGGGGTGGCCGCGGCGGAGTCGGATCTGATGCTGTCGACCTCCCGCTCCGTCGCCGGGGTCCGGCAGCTGATCGCCCGGAGCGCACATCTGCTCACCCCCTTCGAATCGGATGCCGTCTCCACCGCGAACCTGCTGGCCCGCCTGTACGCGTTCCCGCCGATGCGGGCGTCGATCGAGCGCTACAGTCAGGAGACCGAGACCCCTTTCCTGAGAGCCCGCTGGCCGCTGCCCGACATCGGCGCCACCTGCCTGCTGGGAACGCTGACCTCGACGACGAAACGGCTGAGGGACGTTTCGATCACACCGGACGGATCGAGATTCGTCGTCCACGGCCGCGACGGTGTGCAGATATGGAAGGCCGACGGCACTACCCGGACAACGCTGGCCACTCATCGGAAGCCGGTTCACGAGGTCGCCGCCGCGCCGGACGGTTCGTGGCTGGTGACCCGTTCCGGACGCCGGAGAGTGCAGGTCTGGGGGATCGACGGCACCCAGAGAGCGATCCTGGAGAACGGCGTCGGCAGGCTTGCCGGGATGGTGGCCGCGCCGGACGCCTCGTGGCTGGCGACTCTCTCCGTGCGGGGAAGGGTCGCCCTGTGGAACCCCGAAGGAAGCAGGCGCGCCGTACTGAAGAGCGGGATCGGCAGGCTTGCCGGGATGGTGGCCGCGCCGGACGCCTCGTGGCTGGCCACCTTCTCCGTGCGGGGAAGGGTCGCCCTGTGGAGCCCCGAGGGGAGGAAGCGCCTGACCCTCAGGAGCCCGGTCAGGGTGAGGACCAAGCCGCGAACCCTGAGGGACACCCTGCTGATGCGTGGCTGGAACCAGGAGAACGAGAAGGTCTCCGGCCGGAACAGGCCGATACGCGAGGTCTCCAAGATGGCCGTCTCGCCGGACGGCGGCTGGCTGGCGACCCTCTCCGGAGACGGGAGCGTGCGCCTGTGGGGAGTCGACGGCGACGAGCGAGCCGTCCTGACGGGACACACCGGAGCGGCGCCCGGGATCCGCATCGCCCCTGACGGCGGCTGGCTGGCCACCTGGACGTCCACCGGCTCGGTCCGGCTGTGGGATTCCGACGGCAGGCAGCGGGCCGTTCTGTCCGGGCATGCCGGGGTGGTGCGTCAGGTGGTGATCGCCCCGGATGGCGGCTGGCTGGCGACCCTTTCCGAGGATCGGAGCGTGCGGCTGTGGGATTCCGACGGCAGGCAGCGGGCCGTTCTGTCCGGGCATGCCGGGGTGGTGCGTCAGGTGGTGATCGCTCCTGACAGCAGCTGGCTGGCGACCCTCTCCGGGGAGCAGAGCGTGCGGCTGTGGGAGTCCGACGGCAGCGAACGGGCAGCTCTGTCCGGGCATGCCGGGGTGGTGCGTCAGGTGGTGATCGCTCCTGACAGCAGTTGGCTGGCCGCCTGCTCGCAGGACGGGGAGATCCGGATCTGGCAGTCGGAGCGCTCCGGGCAGCAGAGCCGCAGGGGCCGGACCGGGATGGTGCGCAAGGTGACCATCTCCCCCGAGGGGAACTGGATCGCCACACACTCCGGCGACGGCTCGGTGAAGCTCTGGAACGAGGACAGGATAGAAGGAGCGACCCTCACCGTTCCCATCGAGACCGGTCACTATGGCGCGATCTCGCCGGACAAGACGTGGCTGGCCGTCTGGTCCGGTGATCACGTGATCCGGATGCGCGGAGCCGGTGGCCGCAGGAGGGCCATTCCGACGGGGCACACCGGACGCGTGCGGGGAGTGGCGATCGCCCCCGACAGCACCTGGCTGGCGACCTGGTCGGCCGACCGGACCGTACGGCTCTGGGGCGCGGGCGGCAGCAGGAGGGCGGTGCTGGCCGGTCACACCGGGCCGGTGCGCGAGGTGGTGATCGCCCCCGACAGCACCTGGCTGGCCACCTGCTCGGAGGACGGCACCGCGCGTATCTGGTGGGCCGACGGCACCGAGCGGGCAGTACTGGTCGCGAACATCCGGGCGACCGCTCACATCCTCATCTCACCGGACGGCGCCTGGCTCGCCACCCTGTCCATCTACGGAAGAATCCAACTCTGGAAACCGGACGGCAGCAGGTACGCCGCCCTGAAAAGCAGGGTGGAGGCCATAGGCGAGATCACCGTCGCCCCCAACGGCAGGTGGTTCGCCATCGTCTCGGTCAACGGGACGGCGGGCCTGTGGGGAGCCGACGGAAAGGCGCGGGCCTCGCTCAGGGGATGCCCGGGAGCGGCCCGGCAGGTGGCGATCGCCCCCGACGGCACCTGGCTGGCCGCCTGCTTCGAGGACGGCACCGCGCGCGTCTGGTCGGCCGGCGGCAGGGATCGGGCGACGCTGCCCGCGAACTCGGGAAAGATCCGCGGCGTGGCCATCTCCCCGGACAGCAACCTGCTCGCCACCTGCTCGGACGACGGAACCATCCGGCTGTGGGACAGGTACGGCGAGTCGGCGGGCGCCGGAGCCAGGGTCGAGGCGGGTCTCAACTGTCTGGCCTGGTTCCCCAACGGCTTCGGTCTGGCCGCCGGGGGAGACCAGGGCCTGTACGGCTTCGACCTCTACCCGCCCCCAGCCTGAACCAGGCCTGGAGGATCTGACAGGTCACTCGCCCCGGAATGCGTCGACCTCGTACTGGTCCCGGCTGTGCAGCCACGACTCGGCGATCTTGCCGTCGCGCATCGTGATGACGTGGGCCAGGTTGTTCTCCAGCGGAACCGAGCGGTCGGGCCTGGTCGCCGTGTACGTGGCGAGCGAACGCTCCTCGGCGGGCTCTCGGACGACGAGCGCGAGCGGCTTTCCGATCTCCTCGCCCGGCTCCTGGAGAGCATGGCGGAGTCCTGAGAGCGCGTTGGAGATGGGCGGTCAGGTTCGGTGGTGGGCTGGTTGCTCGCGCCGGGCTACGCCGGCTACCCACATCCTGAGATGTTCTTCGCCAAGGTGCGCGACCACTGCGCCCTCTGGGAGCCGCCGCAGTCGATCGGGGTGGTGCGGGAGACTTGGAAGGTGACAATCGAGAACGCCCGTCCAGGTCCGCCGGAGACCAGCCCCTCCATCGTGCTGCTCACGCTGGCGCACCGGATCGAGTCCGAGCTCGGTGCCGCCCTCGCGCCGCTCGGACTGACGGTGAGCAGGTTCGGCCTGCTTGGACACATCACCGGCGTGCCCGGCGCATCGTTCAGCGACTTGGCGCGAATGTCCGGAATCACCGTTCAGAGCGTTCATACGGCGGTGAAGGCGCTGTCCGGGGCCGGGCTCGTTCGTGACAACACCGCTCGCGCCGGGTCCGCTTCGGCCATCGAGATCACGCCCGAGGGTGCGCGTCTCATGCGGGAGGCGATGAAGGCCGTGGCCGGTGTGGACGAGCGGCTGTTCGGCCCGGACGCCGACCCGATTCAGCGTCAGATCGCCGACGTCGCACGCGCCGCGTTCGAAGGGCGTTCCCGGCTCTGATCTGACGTGCGAGACGCCTCGGACAGCAGGGGTGCCATTCCTTTGCCGCCACCTTCAGAGAGCCTGAAGCATCTGCTAAGCTTCAGGCTCCCTGAAGGCTGTGGAGAGGAGAAGCTCGTGGAAGGTGTGCTGCTGTCGGTCCATGTACTCGCCAGCATTGTGTTCGTCGGAGGCTCGGCCGTCGCGACAAGCCTGTTCTCCCGCTATGCCCCGGTCGCCGCGAGTGTCGCGGTGAGCCCGGCTGTCGCGGGCGCGTCTGCCGACCCGCGGTCGGAAACCTCGGGAGACCGCAACCGGGCCGTGGCTGTCGCGCTGCACCGCATCACCCGCGGCTACGGCGTCTTCGGCATCGTCGTGCCCGTCGTGGGAATCGCTCTGGCCGTCACCCAGGGCCGGATGGGCGAGATTTGGATAAATATCTCCATGGTCCTCACCGCCGCCGCCGGTGGTCTGCTCGCCCTGCGAATCTGTCCGGAGCAACGCGAGGCCCTCGCCAACCCCGACGACGGCAAGCGGTTGCGCACCCTGAGCATGCTCGCCGGAATCTACAACCTGCTGTGGGCGATCGTCGTGGTCCTCATGATCGTCCGCCCGGGAGCCCAGACGTGACCACCGTAAGCGGCTCAGCGAGAAGCCGCTCTCTTCAGGGAGCGGAGGAGTCGCTTTCCCGGGACGCGTGACGGCTCGTCTGCGCGGTGACATCCCCGATCAAGAAGTGCGGGCGTGAGGTGGTGCCTTCCGGGTGACTTTTGCCCTGGGGAGAGAATCTTCGATGGAAGCGGGATCGGCGGCAGGCGGACATGGTCGCCGGGAATCACGCCGCCTCGGGGCGCGTACCCGCCGGGCGGTCTGAACCCCGCTGCCGGGGGGCGATCATTCCGCGATACGGGGGATGATCTCCGTGGCTATCCTCTTCGCTCCTTCGAGGGTGCCACCGAGCAGGGCCGTGCCGCCACTGTTGTTCAGGTTGGTGCTGATCAGCATCACCACGCCGTGGGCGTACACGCAGAGGTCTCCCTTGCCGGGAACCCAGACCGCCTGGTCGGCGACACCCTCCAGGTCCTGGGAGTCGGCCGTTCTGATGTTGTCGCAGAATTCCTCGTTCCTCTCCACCCCGGCGTTTGTCAGCGGAGTGCGCATGAGAACAAGGGCATACAGCGTGCTTTTACTGTTCTTGTAGTTGCACTGCGTGGTGACGTATGAGATTCCCTGCAGGGGATCGGCGGTCGGCGCGGCCGAGGCCTCGTCCTCTATGGTGGTGCCCTCGCCGAAGACCTTCTGGGCGGCGTCCCAATCGAGCACCTGGCACGCTCTCAGCGCCTGTTCACGCGGGCCCGGACCACATCCCGCGACGAGGGCGGCGACCACCACCAGCGCCGGTAGGAGGATCTGATGTCTCCGCCGGCTCATATTGATCACGACTAAGAACGTAGGCGCGGCCGGCGAGCCGTGCAAGGGCTCATTGGCCAGAGGGCGCGCGGGAACTCCCGGCCCAGCGTGGTGGTCTATTCGGTCCTAGCGGAAGGCGGCGCCATTCTCCGAAGCCCACTGCTGGAACGATCTGGCCGGGGAGCCGGTGATCCTCGGTACCGTGTCGCGCACCTTCAGCAGCTCATCATTGATGTCTCCGCCCATCAGGTCGAGCACCGCGTCGGCGGTCTGGTCTCCCATGAAGGAGGCCATCTGCAGATGGGCCTCCTGCCGGCTGATCTCGACGAAGGCCACCTCCCGCCCCGCCGCCGCGGCGATGGCCTCGATCTGTCGCCGGGGTGTGATCCGTTCCGGACCGGTCAGTGCATACGTCCTTCCCTGGTGGCCGGGCTCGGTCAGCGCCACCCGGGCCACCGCGGCGATGTCCGCAGGATGGATGGTGGGCAGGCCGATGTCCGCGTAGGGCACTCGAACCGTCCCATGCTCGCGGATCGACTGCGCCCACCACAGGGCGTTCGAGGCGAACTGTGTCGGCCGCAGGATCGTCCAGGCCATGCCGCTGTCCCCGAGCAACTGCTCGACGGCCAGATTCTCGGCGGTGGCGGGCAGCTGCGGATGGGTCTGGACCGTGATGGACGACACGAGCACCACGTGTTCCACGCCTGCTTGCCGGGCGGCCGTGAGGACGTCGGCCTCCGCGCCCAGGCCCCGCAGCAGGGACAACGAACGCACCCCGTCCAGCGCGGGCTTCAGTGAGTCCGGCTGAGCGAGATCACCCTCAACGGCTTCGACCCCCGAAGGGAATGAGACCCGTGCCGCGTCACGGGTCAGACCTCGCAAGCGTGTGAAACCGGACGTGTGTAGTTGCCTCAGCAGAGCGCTTCCGATGTTTCCGGTTGCGCCGGTTACGAGGATCATCATCGTTTCCCTGTCGTCAGTCGGTGGTCATGGCTACGGCAGGTTAGAACCTCAACTGAACTTCAGGTCAAGGACGTGCGCGGTGAGCTGGGGCTTTCGGCGGAGGCAATGCCGTGGCGGGCCTGGTCGTCGTGTACGACCACGGTGGCTCCCTTCTTGATGGTGAGCGCGGTGGCCGGCGGGTGGAGCCTGCGCCGGCCTTCGACGCGGCGGGGGAATCCACGCTGATTCCGCTGCGTCATGTGATTGCGGAGCCCATACACGCCCTGGACCGGCGGCGGGGCCTGGCGCGGGGTGTAGTGCGCCCCGAACAGCCCAGCGATCAGCTCGATGACCCCTCATGCCTCCGGTGTACCCCCGGGGAATCCCGGTCGGCGATCGGCCCGTCCCTAACCTGACCGCAGCCTTTCGAGAGCATTAGCAGGGCTGGACATGCTCACCGTGTGCTCCGCGTGATTTTCCCAGGCGGCGCAGGATCAACATCGCGGCTCCCGCGACGACGATCTCGGCCACCGGGAAGCTGATCCACAACCACAGGGTTCCGAAGAGGCTGAAGGCGAGCAGCAACGGCACCCGGACCGCCAGGATCGACCCGATCGAGATCACGTAGGACGGTCGCGCCCGCCCCAACGCCTGGAAGTACGCCGACACGAGCATCGCCACCCCCGAGAGGGGATAGCCGAGCGCGATGATTCGCAGGGCATGGGTCGCCGCTTCCCGGACCGCTGGATCGTCGGTGAACGCCGCTGTCAACGGCGCGGCGGCCACCAGGAGGACGAGACAGGCCGCCGTTCCGTAGACCGCTGTCGCGCGAAGGGCGAGTGTTCTCGTGCGGCCGACGCGAGCGGCCAGGGCGCGGCCCGCGTTGTATCCGATCAGCGGCTGCATCCCCTGTGAGATGCCGAGCTGGGGCATCAGGACGAACGTGCCGATCCGGCTGCAGATGGCGTAGGCGCTCATCAGCACCGGGCCGCCGAGCGTCACCAGCAGGTTGTTGACGAGCGCCACGACCAGGGTGTTGCCGAAGCCTCCGAGAAAGGACGGTGCTCCCACGGCTACCAGCAGGCGCAACGTGGGGCCGTGCGGGCGTAGATCGGCGCGGGTGACGCGGTAGGGGCGGTCGCGCTGGACGAAGAAGAACCACAGGCTCATACCCATGGAAACCGCCTGGCCGCCCACCGTTCCCAGCGCAGCGCCGCGAACCCCCAGGCCGAAGCCGAAGATCAGCAGCGGATCGAGCACGATCTGACAGACCACCGGAGCCACCCAGAGCATGGTCGAGAAGCGCATCCGTCCCTCGGCCCGCACCAGGCTGGAGAAGCCGGTCGCCGTGATCGCACCTGCCAGAATGATCAGGGCGTAGTCGCGCGCGTAGCCATGAGTCTCGTCCGTGGCGCCCAGCAGGGTGAGGAGCGGGTCGACCAGCAGCACTCCCAGCACACCGATGATCACGGCCGTCGTCCAGTAGACGAGGAACGCGTTGCCGGTCGCCCGCGCGGCTTGCCGGAGGTCGCCGGCGCCGAGGCTGCGGGAGACCAGCGACGCGCCGCCGATCCCGACCGTGGTCGCCACCGCCCCGAGGATCAACAGGATGGGCGTCACGATGTTCACGGCCGCGAACGCGATCGCCCCCACGCCGCGGGAGACGAACCAGGCGTTCGTCAGCGCGTAGATGCCGTAGGTCGCGACCGACACGGTCGCCTGGGAAGCGGAGTCCCAGAGCAGCGGCCCAACCGGTCGCGTACCGAGGGCCGTGGTCCGGTCCCCGCGGTCACCGCGTGGACTCGACGGGAGAGTCCCCGCCGGAGTCACCGCCGGTGGCCGAAGGTTTCCATGATCTGCGCCAGTTTCGTCCGCGCGAAGTCGTACTGCGAGGAATCCGTGTGCCCGCGGTAGACGGTCTCGATGACCATGATCAACAGAAGATGAAGGTTGTACAGGCGGCGCCGCGTTCTTTCAGCCGGAGTGAACGGCTCCCTGCCGTAGCCCCGGACGAAGCTCTCCACGTCACTCGACATGCCGTCTGTCTCGGTGGCGACGAATCCGGCCTCCATGATCGGATCGCCGTACAGCGCGCGCTCATGGTCGAGGATGCTCACCAGGGCGCCGTCGCGCACCATGACGTTGGAATCCCAGAGGTCCCACTCGACGAACGTCGGCTCGGTCACCTCGTCGAGGCAGTCCGCGTGCTCGGCCACGAGCCGGCGGATGACGTCGTAGTCCCAGCCGATGTCGACGTTGCATCGCTCTCCGTCGCGCAGGACGTCCTCGACGATGCCGGTGAAGACCTGCCGCCAGGTGGCCCCGCTCGCCGTGTCGTCCAGCAACGGCCCGAAATGATCGCCCTTGATCTGGTTGAGGGCACGGTTCGCCGCACCGAGTGCCTCCTGGCAGGCGCCGTATACCTCGGGGGACAACCGGTCCTTGATGATGCCGAGATTGTCGGCGTCGACGAACTCCATGAAGAAGTAGTCGGCGTCGCACAGCTCGTGGCTCTCGTCGTAGAAATGAACGGCGGGCACCGGTACGGAGGTACGCTCACGGACCATCGTCAGCGCGTGCACCTCGGTGCGCATCATGTTCCGCTCGTACGTCATCACCTCGACGTCGGCAGGCGGCGCGATCTTGAGCACCACTGACCGGCCGCCTCGCAGGCGGATCCGGTAGGCCACGTTGAACCAGCCGTGGCCCAACTCCTCGACCCAGTCCTCACCCTCGGGCACCTGGGCATCTCCGAAGGCACGCGCGACCATGGCACGCAAGCCGTCGATCGACTGCCGGTTCTTGGTGACGCTGTCGGTCACGGCTTTCATGAAGATTCTCCGAGGTCGCGTTGGGGGGTGATCCGCTCGTCCATTCTCCATCCTCCGTACGGCGTTCCACGGGGCGGCCGAGTGGATCTTCGCGGCGTGCGGCGCCGCGGCCCGGCCGAGTCGATGAACGGACTCTCGTAGGGTGACGGGACGGCAGTGATCTGGGCCGGCCGGTTGAACGACGACCGGACGCCGCGTTGAAGGGGGCTGGTGACCTTCAGCTCACTCGGCACCTGCGGGCCGCCTGCATGTCATGTGGCGGAGTGTCCGCTTCTAAACTCCAAGGTGTGACGAAATACCTTGATGTGCATCCGGACGATCCGCAGCCTCGGCTGATCCGCCAGGTGGTCGAGCTTTTGCGCGCGGACGGGCTGATCGCGTACCCGACGGACTCGTGCTACGCGCTGGGGTGCAGGCTGGGCAACAAGGAGGGCATCGACCGGATCAGGGAGATCCGCCACCTGGGCAGTGACCACCACTTCACCTTGATCTGCAGAGACTTCGCCCAGTTCGGCCAGTTCGTGCATGTGAGCAATGCGCTGTTCCGCTCGGTCAAGGCGGCGACCCCCGGCGGATACACGTTCATCCTGCCCGCGACCAAGGAGGTGCCGCGGCGGTTGCTGCACCCCCGGAAGAAGACGGTCGGCGTCCGGATCCCCGACCACGCCATCACGCAGGCGCTGCTGGCCGAACTCGGCGAACCGCTGCTGTCGAGCACCCTGCTGCTGCCCGATGAGACCGAGCCCCCGACGCAGGGCTGGGAGATCAAGGAGAGGCTCGACCATGCGGTGGACGCCGTCATCGACTCCGGCGAGTGCGGCGCCACCCCGACGACGGTCGTCGACCTTTCGCAGGGCGAGCCCGAGATCCTCCGCCGGGGCACCGGAGACCCGTCCCTCTTCGAGTAAGGCGACCGGCACCATTCACGTCTTCCCGGCGACTTCGCCAGGTGCAGGCCCTGCCGAACGAAGACGGCGCAGCACGACCGCAGGGCCTCGGCAAGTTCTCGGCCCAACCCGTTTCGCTCCCGTGGTGGGCGTGACCGCATCGACCTGTCGCGCCTGATCAACGGGCTGCCGTTTTGTAGCTGATTCCCGACACCATGTGGTCACCGATGGCGACGGCATCCCGCTTATGCGGCCATGGGGCGTGGCCGCTTCAACAGCTCGCGGGCGAGGGTGGCGCCGCGTTTCACGTCCGCGGTCGGGGCGGGTTTTCTGGTCTGGGGGTCGGCGCACTGAGGGCATCTGCCGGGGTTCGGTACGGGGCGTGCGCAGTCGTCGCACTCGGTGCGAGCCACGAGCCTGGCAGATGCGGTCATCGGCGCGGGGGCGGGCAGTTTGGTCCGCAGCCGGTGCATGATCAGTTTGGCGGGTGAGCGGATCTCGTCGGGGAGTCCGACTGTCAGAACGGTTCGGATCTGCGTCTCGGTGCTGCCTCGGGCGAGCCACTCGGCGAGGAGCGGCAGGACGGGGGCCATCTCGGGCTCGCCGACGGTCAGCCGGGGTTCGGCCCGGCCCAGGCGGGTCAGGAGGGCGACGCCGGGGGCCGCCAAGCCACCCCCGCCGCCGTCTCCATCGTCCCCGCCATCCCCATCGCCCTCGTTGTCTCCGCTGTCCGGGGGTGGCTTGGCGGGCCAGACGGGCTCGCCCGAGCCGCGCCGTCGCGCGGCCGGTCCGGGGGAGGGGGTGGTTTCTTGGAGTTCTTTCTTTACTCCCGTAGGGAGCGCGCTCGTCTCACCAAGGCTCGGCTTCCCGAGAGCCGGGGTGACCTGGAGGTCGCTGTCGGGGCGGTCGTGCTGCGGGGTGTCGTAGACGTCCACCACGGTGCGCATCTTCCCGGCCTCGTCGCGGAAGCGCCTGCGGATCAGGTAGCCGTGGGCGGTCAGCTCGCGCATGGCTCTGGCGATGGCCTGCTGGCCCTCGGGGTTCTCGGCGGCGAGGGTCTTGATGTCCTGGTGGGGGCTGTCGGAGAAGGACATCAGGTAGGCGAGCAGGCCGCGCGCGAGGAAGGATAGGCGCCGGTTTTTGAGAAAACCGTTGGGCAGGATGGTGAAATTGGCCTTGGGGTTGCTACGGTGTATACGCATTCGGAAGGTTCTCCGGGTGCCGTGTCCCGGGGGTGTTGGAGCACCCGCCGGGGCTTTTAATGTTTCGAGGGGAACCATAGCCCGCCCGATGACTTGGCGGGCCGTAATACCCACTTACGTTGCGTGACAATCCCCGGCTCTCAAGTGTCTCCGTCTCTGGTCCTTGCTGATGTCCGAAAAAGCTTGTTACATACCATTCATGAGTCATGTTGCGAGACAAGAGCTAAATGATGAATGGTCGAACAGTCTGCACACGGAATGTTTCGTCGTCTTTGCTGGAAGGTTTGTCTGAAATACTCTTCTTTATCGGGGATTTTCAGGTGAACATGTGAGTCCGCGTGCGCCGGCCCGCGCGGCGGACGGCAGGCACTCCAAAGCGGCCGTCCGCCTGATCTTTGGCAGGACGGATCTTCGAGGGGAGGAGGTTCGGACCGTTCGGTGCCGTCGCCGATATCGCCATCGTCGGTGACGGTCGCAATGTCCGGCTCGGATTCAGGGGAGAAGTGCCGGAAAGGGGCGGTCAGGTGCCGGATGATCTAATGATCGAATGCGGCAGCATTCCAGCAGGGACGTCCCGACGATCTATCCGGTCGGTGTGGTCATCGCGCTTCTTTTCGCCCTCATGGCGTGCACGAACTCATCCGCTCCCAAGGTCACGATAACCGGAACGGATCCGCTGATAATCGTCCAGCGCTTCACCGGGGCGCACGAGGCGCTGCTCTTCGGGACCTTGACTTACGAGGCCGGGAGTAAGTGCCTGAGAATCGGCCCCGCCGGTGGAGGGGGCCAATCGGCGACGCCCGTGTGGCCGTCGGATACGCGTCCCGTGCTCATCGGCGGCAAAAGGGGAGTGGACGTTCCGGATGTCGGCACGATTCTGGAGGGCGACGGGGTCAAGGCCGAGGGCGGTGGCTCGACCTGGCGTAAGAACCCGCCCTCCGGTGTGGCCATCCCCGACAACTGCCTTCCTCCCGGGCCGGACGGGACGGTGATGATCATCAGCGAGGTCATCGCCGTCACCCGGTCGGGCTGACCGGGTGACGGCGCGAGCCTGTGCACGCTCCCGCCGTCTCGGGCGACTACCGTCACGATTCCGCACAGGCCGCTACGTATCACCTGGGGGCACTTCGGAAGCGGAGGGCCATGACGCCGGCCCCGGCGCCTTCAGGGAAGAAGCGCCGGGGGCGGCCTGTTTCCTCGCGCTCAGGGCGTGATGCTCTACAGCTTCACGGTCCTGGACGGGTCGAGGGCGAAGTCATCCTGAACCGCCGGGGCATTGCAGCCAGTGTGAACGTCGGTGGCGGTGGCCGGCCTGGCGGCCAGGGCAGGAGGCGAGGAAGTCATCACGGTTCCTTTGGGGGATGGGGCCCGGCCGGACCCGGTGCGGCCGCCTACGGGCGGACCAGGACCTTGAGGGCCTCGCGCCGGTCCATGGCGCGGTATCCGTCGGGAGCCTGCTCCAGGCCGACGGTGCGGTCGAAGACCTTGCCGGGCTGGACGGTGCCCTCCAGGACACCCGGCATCAGTTCCTCGATGTAGGCGCGGACCGGGGCCGGGCCGCCGGTCAGGGTGATGTTCGGGCCGAACAGGCTGGCGAACCCGACCGGCGCGTCGCCGTACTGCGGCACCCCGACCCGAGAGATCACCCCGCCGGGCCGGACCACGCCAACGGCCTGCTCGTAGGCGGGCATGTGGCCGACCGCCTCCAGCACCTTGGCCGCGCCGTGCCCGCCAGTCAGCTCCCGGACCTTCGCGATCCCTTCATCCCCGCGTTCGGCGACCACGTCGGTGGCGCCGAACTCCCGGCCCAGGTCGGTTCGGTCCTTGTGCCGGCCCATCAACACGATCTGCTCGGCGCCCAGCTGCCGGGCCGACAGCACCGCCAGCAGGCCGACCGCGCCGTCACCGATCACCACGACCGAGTCACCCGGGCCGACGTTCGCGCTCTTGGCGGCGTGGTAGCCCGTCCCGTACACATCGGACAGGGTCAGCAGGCCCGGCAGGAGCTCGGAGTCCTCGCCGACGGGCGCCTTGACCAGCGTCCCGTCCGCCAGGGGCACGCGGACGGCCTCGGCCTGGCCGCCGCCGATCCCGCCCGTGGCCCAGAAACCGCCGTGCAGGCAGGACGTCTGCAGCCCCTCCCGGCAGAACTCGCAGGTGCCGTCCGACCACGCGAACGGCGCGATCACCACATCGCCTCTGCGCAGGGTGGCGACCTGCGAGCCGGTCTCCTCCACGACACCGACGAACTCATGGCCCATCGGGCTGCCCTCGGAATCGGCGGGCATCGTGCGGTACGGGTGCAGGTCCGACCCGCAGACGCAGGCCCGCACAACTCGCACCAGCGCGTCGGTGGGCTCCTGCAGCACCGGGTCGGGAACTGTCTCGATCCGCACATCTCCCGCCCCGTACATGAACGTCGCTCGCATATCCGTCTTCTCCCTGGTCGTTATCGCTGCTGGTGTGAGCCCTGCCCCGGGACGGCCCGGCCGCCGAGGCGGCTCATCTCCAGCAAACTTTCTTTCGCCAGGTGGAGGCAGTGCCTGTCGTTCCAGGTAACGCCAGTACCTGCCTCGCTCAGGGACCCTCGCATACCGCGGAAATATGGACGACCGCGCCGAAATCCAGCAGCTCCTCGCCTCCCGCCGGGCCCGCATCACCCCCGAGCAGGCCGGGCTGCCCGCCTACGGCGGCACCCGGCGGGTCAAGGGGGTGCGCCGGGAGGAGATCGCGATGCCGGCCGGCGTCTCGGTCGACCACTACGTGCGGCTGGAGCGCGGCAACCTGTCCGGCGCCTCCGACGGTGTCCTGGACGGCGTCGCCCGTGCCCTGCATCTCGACGACGATCACACCACCTCGAAGTCGGCCATCATCGCCATGTCCTCGTGTTCCAGGTTGTGGCAGTGCGTCATGTACCGGCCTCGGTAGCCTTCGAAGCGGACGAGCACCTCCACGACCTCGTACGGCCGCACGTCCACGGTGTCCTTCCAGCCCGCGTCGGTGGCGGCGGGCGGCCTGCCGTTGCGGGAGAGCACCTGGAAGTGGGCCAGGTGCACGTGCACCGGGTGGTGGAAGTCGCTGGTGAACCGCCAGACCTCGGCCGTGCCGAGACGCGGCCGGGCCAGCGGGCTACCCGGCCGGAACGGCTGCCCGTTGATCGTCCAAAGGGCACCCGGCCCCCGCCTGGTGGCGCGGAAGTCGAACGTCCTGGTGGTCACCGCCGAGGACCGCTCGGCGGGCTCCGGTCGCGACAGCCGTTTCGGGATCGCGCTGTCGTCGACGGCCCGGTGAGTGACCAGGAAACGCAGCACGTTCCTGGTGGGACCGCTCCCCAGGGTGTTGACCAGGGTCACCTCGCTGCCCACCGGGTAGTCGGAGAAGTCCACGACCAGGTCGAACCGTTCGGCGGGGGCGATGGTGACCGCGGTGTGCGTCACCGGCGCGGCCAGCAGCCCGGCGTCGCTGCCGACCTGTGTGAAGCGGCCGCCGGGAGACAGCTCCAACCGGTAGCGGCGGGCGTTGGAGGCGTTGAGCAGGCGCAGCCGGTGGCGGGTGGCCGACACCTCCAGGATCGGCCACGGGGCGCCGTTCACCAGGATCACATCGCCTTCGACACCCTCCATGTAGGCGTCCTCGACCCCGGGGGTGACCCGCAGGCTCGGGTCGAGCGACGGGTAGCGGAACGAGCCGTCCTCCTCGAAGGACCGGTCGCAGATCATCAACGGGATGTCGCGCTCGCCCTTCGGCAGCGGCAGCGCGTCGTCCTCGTCGTCGCGGACGATCAGGAATCCGGCCAGCCCTCGCCACACCTGCGGACCGGTGAAGTCCATCCGGTGGTCGTGGTACCAGAGCGTGGCGGCCCGCTGGTCCAGCGGGTAGACGTAGTCCCTGGCCCCGGAGTGGAACGTCCACGACGACAGGTCGGTGCTCGCCCCGTGTTGGGAGTGGCCTCCCGGCGGCGGCCCGAACCCCTGGCCCGCGGGCACCACGAGATCGGTGGGGTAGCCGTCGGAGTCGGGTGGGGTGACGCCGCCGTGCAGGTGGGTGGAGGTGGGCACCGGCAACTCGTTGCGCACCCTGACGGTGCTGCGGCCGCCGCGGCGCAGGTCGAAGGTCGGCCCGGGGAAGGCTCCGCCGAACCCCCACACCTCGGTCGTGGTACCGGGGATGATCTCCACCCTGGCCGCGCGCTGGACCACCTCGTAGTGGCCCGGCCGCACCGGCCGGGCGAGTGCGGGGACGGGCAGCGGTACGGTGAACGGCCTGGGCAGCGGCAGCGCGCTGGAAAGGGCCTCGCCGGTGGTCTCGCCGGTCAGGTTCCCGCATCCGGCGACGGCGAGGCCCGCGCCGCCCAGCAGCCCGAGGAAGGCTCTGCGCGAGGTCATGCCGCGGCCCTCCGCAGGCCCCGCCAGGTCCAGACGCACAGCACCGCGGAGAGACCGAAGATCGTCATGCCGAGCGGGAAGTGCAGGGCGATGACCCGGTCCTGGCCCAGGGCGACCTGCGCCGTCTCCAGGGCCACGAGCCCGGCGCTCGCCCAGGCGGGCCAGAGTGGCCCCCGGCCGGGCCGCCACAGTCCGATCGCGGCACCGAGCTGGAGGTAGAGCAGGACGTGCGTGACGCCGGCGTTGTTCCGGTGCCAGGTGAGCATGTCCACGTCACCGGTGACGAACAGCCCGGCCAGCGCGGCCTGCCCGAGCACTCCGGCCAGGTGCGCGGTGGCGAACAGACGCAACGACCGGATGATCCAGCCGGGGGAGGGTGGGGAGTCCATGCGGGCCATGCTGTCGATCCGGGGTCTGACGGTCGTCGCCTCCAAGATGGCTTTTCCTCGTACGACCCGGGATGTATCCGGGGCCGGAATACGGCGGGGGAGGTATGCCGGGCCTCCACCGCGGGCGGGAGGATCCGCCTCCTTTGGTGACCTACCGTTGCGGGGGTGAGGAACCAGAGGACGGACGTGCTGATCGCGCTGGCCGCGCTGAGCGGGATCGTCGGGGGTACCTATGGCGGACTGTCCTGGTCAGGACCGTTCGAGCGGCCGCTGGACACCACGGGTCTGGCGCTGATCACGGTGTCGTCGCTGGCGCTGGCCTTCCGCCGGAGGACGCCGATGATCGTCGGGGCGGTCACCGTCGCGTGCGGCATCGCCTACTACGCGGGGCGGTATCCGGGTGTCTTCGTGGCCGCGCCCGCGTTGACGGCGATCTACACGGCGTCGACCCTCGGCCGCCGCCGGCTGGCCGTCACGCTCGCCGTGGTGCTGGCCGCGGGCGTCTACGGCCCCATCGCGCTGTCCGACTCCGATCCCGCACCCGGCGACGGGTTCAACCTGCTCAGCGGGTGGCTGGTGGCGATGGTGGTCATCGGAGAGGTCGTCAGGAATCGCCGCGCCTCCGTGCGGGAGGTCGAACGGCGCGCGGCCGAGGCCGAGCGCACCCGTGAGGAGGCCGCGCTGCGCCGGGCGGGAGAGGAACGGCTGTGGATCGCCCAGGAACTGCACGACACGCTCACCCACAGCATCTCGGTGATCAACGTCCAGGTGGCGGTCGCTCTGGAGCTGCTGGATCGAAAGCCCGAACGGGCCCGCGAGGCGCTGGTCGCGATCAAGGACTCGGGACACGAGGCGATGCGGGAACTGCGCGCCACGCTGGGCGTGCTGCGGCAGGTGGAGCCGGACGGCCCCGAGACGGGGCTGGCCCGCCTGCCGACGCTGGTGGCCAGGGCCGAGGCGGCGGGGCTGCCGGTGAGGTCCGCCGTGGTGGGAGTGCCGCGCGAGCTTCCCCCCGACGTCGACCGGGCGGCCTACCGCATCGTGCAGGAGGCGTTCACCAACGTGCTGCGCCATGCTGGGCGCGCGTCGATCACGCTGACGCTCGAATACCATCCCGTCATGATCGTGGTACGCGTCGAGGACGACGGTGAGTCCGGCACGGGCACCGTGGAGCACGGGATGGGCCTGATCGGGATGCGCGAGCGCGCGGTGGCCGTCGGCGGCTCGCTCACCGCCGGGCCGCGTGACCGGCACGGGTTCGCGGTCCGTGCCGAGCTGCCGCTGGCCGGACAGCCGTGATCCGGGTGCTGCTGGCCGACGACCAGGCGCTGATGCGCGCCGGCTTCCGGGCCCTGCTCGAACTCGCCGACGACATTGTGGTGGTCGGCGAGGCGGCCAACGGGGTGGAGGCCGTCGAGCTGACCCGGCGGCTGCTGCCGGACGTCACGCTGCTGGACGTGCGGATGCCGCTGCTCGACGGGATACAGGCCACCCGCAGGATCGGCGAGGATCCCGAGCTCGACGGAGTCCGGGTGGTGATCCTCACCAACTACGCCCTCGACGAGTACGTCTTCGCCGCCCTGCGCGCGGGAGCCAGTGGATTCCTGCTCAAGGACATCGAGCCCGCCGAACTGCTGCAGTCGGTACGGGTGGCCGCCCGCGGCGACGCGCTGCTTTCGCCGTCCGTCACCCGGCGGCTGATCGAGGAGTACGTCTCCACGCCGCCGCGCCCGGTGGCCGGTCCGGGGCTGGAGCGCCTGACCGAGCGGGAGCGCGAGGTCCTGTCGCTGGTGGCGGCCGGTATGTCCAACGAGGAGATCGCCACCCATCTGGTCATCAGCCACGCCACGGTCAAGACGCACGTCAGCAGGACGATGACCAAGCTCGGCGCCCGCGACCGCGCGCAACTCGTCGTCTTCGCCTACGAGTCGGGGCACGTCGTCCCGGGAGCCGGTCGCTGAACCGCGCGTCTCCCTGATCGGCAGGGAAATCGGCTCCTCGGCTCGATGGGGCCGCGACGTGTGATGTCGTGAATCGCCGCAGTGCCGCGACGGCGCGGGAGACCCTCATGAAGGCGGTTGTCCAGGACGCGTTGGGTGTTCCTCGACAGCGGCGGCGAGGTCTACGTCGACGACCTCCGCGCCGAGTGGCCGGCTATGCCAGCGGCCGAAGTTCTCCGCCGGTGTCCTCGATCGATCGGACACGTGTCGCGGCCGGAGGGCGGAGCAGTGTGACCCCGAGCGCGAAGGTCCAGAGGGTGAACGGCTCGAGGGCGAGCCGTTCGAGGATGCCGAACCAGAGGGCGGGCAGCCGTAGGACGAAGAGCACTGTGCCGACGGCGCCCACCGCTCCGACGACGAGGGAGAAGGCGGCGAGCCGGCGTCTCTCGTGGCGCAGGGCGAGGCCGAGAAATATCGGCGCCATCACGGCGGGTAGCTGAAGCAGCGCCCCGAGGCTGTGCAGGTGCAGGGCGGTGTCGGAGGGGGCGAGACCGACCAGGACTCCGCCGGCACCGGCGAGGTTCACGCCGATCAGGGCCGCAGTCGTCAGCCGGGAGCGTGGCCAGGCCCGCCGGGTCAGGATCGCGCCGACGGCGGTCGTCACGCCGACGAACACGAATCCGATGTTCATCAGCGGGTGCAGCGGCGAGCAGACGAAGATCTCGCGGCCGGGGAAGGGATTCGACTGTCCGCAGCTCGTGACGCCGAGATCGCTGATGGTGTTGGCCGTCAGGGAGTAGGGCTCGGGCCAGGCCAGCGCCACCACGAGCTGGATCGGGAAGTAGAGGATGGTCAGCGTCCAGGCTACGGCGCCGAGCCGGGCGGGGTTCGTCAGGGCCGGCATGTCACTGTGCGATCGCTTGCGAGGTGCGGGCCGGAGCTCCCCGGAGCTGGGCGGCACCGAGGCAGATGATCCAGAGGTTCACGCCGATGGTCGCGCCGGCGAAGACCAGCCAGTCCGGGAGGAGGTTGACGCGCAGAGCGAGCGTGAGCCCGCCGACGACCGAGAACGCGCCGAGCGCGACGGCGGTCCAGCCGAGGACCGGGCGGGCGGTGAGCACAAGGGAGGATCCCGCCAGTATCGGGGCGAGGCCGTAGAGGATGACGACCCAGGTCAGGGCCGTTCCGACGAGCGCGGCGGGAGCGATTTCGGCGATGGCCTCGAACGTCTCCCTCGATGCGCCGGGCTCGGACCAGAGCGCCGCCAGGGCGGTCATCCCGATCCCGTCGATGGAGAACTGCACGGCCATCACCGCGGCCCCGGCCAGCGCGGCGTGGCCTGCCGCTGCGGCCGGCCACTGGCCGGTCGGAGTCGCCCGGTCGACGTATCGGCCGGCCAATCCGATCGACCAGAGCACGGCGCCGAGAATCGAGACGATGTGGACCAGCGCGTATGCGGGATGGTCGGCCACGAACTGAAGGGCGGCCGCGCCCGAGTCCTCGGGCAGGTCTCCGTGGGTGGCTCCCCCGATCAGCCCGGCCGCGCCGCCGACGATCAGGAAGACCGGCCCGACCTGTGCGACGGGACGTCGTTTCCCGGTCATCGCTCGACCTCGTCGCCCACGATGAGGTCTGCCGTGCGCTCGAGCACCGCTCGCGCGGCCGGCGGATCGAGCCGGACCCCTTTCACGACGGCGATCACCAACTCGACCAGGCCGGTGTCGCCGTCGAGGAGCTGCCCGAGTCCGAACCGCCAGCCCTGCTCGACTCGATCGATGATCGCCCGCACCTGCGCGTCCCTTCGGGCCCGCAGGTCGATCTCGGCGAGCACCACGAAGAGGTCGGGCTCGGTTTCCATCATCTCGGCGAGAATGCGGACGTGGCCCCGTAGACGCTCGCAGGCGGACGATCCGGAGGGAATCGTTCGGTACAGAGGCGCGGTCGCTCTGTTGACGACCGCCTCGATCAGATCCTGCTTGGTCGCGAAGTGGTGGTGGATCGTCGAATGGTCGATCCCGGCCGCACCGGCGACCTCTCGAAGGCGCAGCCCCTCGAAACCGTGCCGGGCGATCGACTCGAACGCGGCCTCGACCAACGCCGCCCTGCGATCGATCGGCACCTGTGTGGCGTTCACAGCGATGACCTTATTCCCCAAGCGCTTGCTTGTCAACCAAGTGGTTGGGGGAGTTGAACGGCGGCCCGGAACGCTTGGCGGCGGGCCGTTGATGCGGCAGAGTGAAACATTGTTTCCCTTCTGGAGGTCGCGCTGTGCGTTACGTCATCATCGGCTGTGGCAACGTGGGTATGGAACTCGCCCGCCGCTGGACCTCCGCGGGTCATCATGTGACCGGCACCACCACCTCGGCCGGGCGTGTCGACGAGCTCAAGGCCGTCTGTGCCGACGTGGCGATCCTGCGGGGCGGCGACAGCACGGCGGTGCGGGACGCGACGTGCGACGCCGACGCCGTCGTGCTGACGGTGAGCCCGCGGGTCGCCCGCTCCTTTGACGCGAACGGCCGGATCGCCGAGTACGCGGACACGCTCACCGCCACCGCGCGGACCGCCGCCGCCGTGCACCCACGAGTCGTCTTCACCAGTTCGACGTCCGTCTACGGTTCCGGTGACGGGCGACCGCTGGACGAGTCGAGCCCGACGACCGACGATCCGGACGCGTCGCCGCGCAACTTCGTCGCCGCCGAGGACGCCGTCCTGGCCACGCCGCGCGGGGCGGTGGTGCGCATCCCCGACGTGTACGGGCATCCGCGCGACATCGACTACGTGACCAGGGTGAGGCTCGTCCACGAGATGCTCGGCGGCAGCGTGCCGTTCGCGGCGGACGCCCTGCTGTACCGCGTCGACTACCGCGACGCGGCCGCCGCGCTCGACTTCGTGGTGAGCCACGACCTCGTCGGAGTCTTCAACGCGGTTCCGGACGCGACCGTGCCGCCGACCAACGGGGAGGTGTTCGGCCGGATCTGTGCCGAACAGGGCTGGCCCGAGCTGAGCTACCGCGCCGAGATCAAGACCCCGTCCGTCCCGGTGTCCTCCGCCAGACTACGGGCGGAGGGTTTCGGCTTCGCGCACGACGGGCCCCAGCCCGGTCACTCCTCCGCCCCGGCGAGGTGACGGCCCACCAGCCGGCCGAAGGCCATGGCGGGAGTGAGGCACATGCCGGAACAGAACGCGTTGCCGTTGACGGCGGCGGAGCCGATCACCTCACCGACCGCGTACAGGCCGGGAATGATCCGACCGTCGCCGCGACGCACCCGCAGCCGCGCGTCCACGTCGAGTCCCGCGAAGGTGATCAGGGTGACCGGGTGGTTCTCGATCGCGTAGTACGGCGGCTCGGCGATCGGCGCGGGCAGGTGGGCGCGGGCGAAGTCGGGGTCCTGCCCCGCCGCCACGAAGAGGTTGTACCGGGCCACCTCGTCGATGAGCCCGGCCGCGTCGATGCCCGCGCGCTCGGCGAGTCCGGCCAGGTCGGAGGCCTGGTGCACGCCGCGGCGGCGCCCGCACCGCGCGACCAGCTCGGCCGGACTCCACCCGTGGACCATCGGCTGCGACTCGCGCAGCGCCCGCGCGTCGAACACCATCCAGAAGGTCATTCGCTCAATGGTGGTGAGCACCCGTTCCTTGCGGTCGATGCTCGGCTCGTCCTCGGTGATCCAGCGACGGCCACGCCGGTCGACGTAGATCTCCCAGGGCGGCCGCTCGGCGGCCACCAGCTGGGGCCGGTGCGACCAGTCCACCCGCAGGTCCCCGTCGTGCGGGGGCAGCCCGCCGAAGGTCGGGATGTACATGCCGGAACCTTGCAGACCGGCCCCGGCCCGCCGGCCCATCAGCAGTCCGTCGCCGGTGGAGGTGGGGGCCGCCGAGGTGGTCAGCGGCGCGCCCTCCAACTCGGCGAACAGGTCCGGCTCGTACCCGAACCCGCCGGTGGCGAGCACCACCGAGGGTGCCCGCCACCGGGTGCCGTCCTCGATGATCACCCCGGTCACCGTGCCGTCCTCGATCAGCAGCTCGGTGACCCGTGTCTCGCAGCGCAGGTCGATCCGGCCGGCGGCGCGGTGCGCGTCCAGCAGCGGGCGCAGCACGGCCAGGATCGCCGGGCCGCCGGGTACGGCGGTGGCGTGGACGGTGCGTGGCGTGCGATACGGCTCGTGCCCGTGGACGACGCGGGGTGTCCGCGGATCGGGGACGAACCCGGCGGCGAGCAGCCATTCCAGCACGGCCGGCTGCTCGCGCAGTGACAGCCTGGTCAGATCCTCGCGGGCGGTGCCCCGGCTGATGCGCCGGATGTCCTCGAGGTGACGTTCCGGATCGTCGTCGATGCCGCGCTCGCGCTGCGCTGAGAACCCTCCGGCGGACAGGTGGCCGCCGGAGTAGGGCAGCGCGCCGCCCACCTCGGAGGCCTTCTCCAGCAGCAGCACCCTGGCCCCCGCGTCCGCCGCGGCGATGGCGCAGGCGAGGCCACCGGGCCCGGCACCCACGATGATCATCGCCGGTCGCGCTCCCGGGGCGGGCGCCACGCGTGCCTCCCGCTCATCCACGGCATGTGTTTCCATAATGGAAACAGTGTTTCCGTCAACCGGGTGGGCGTCAAGGTGTGATCACCGGCCGGTCCGATCGCGGTTTCAGACGGCCGTCTCGCCGCGGAGGACGGACTTGGCCACCAGCGTGCGCAGGACGTCGTTCGTGCCCTCGCCGATGCTCATCAGGATCGAGTCGCGGTAGAGGCGCTCCACCTCGTACTCGGTGGAGTAGCCGTAGCCGCCATGGATCTTCATCGCGTCGATCGACGCCGCCAGGGCGACCTCGGAGCAGAAGATCTTCGCCATGCCCGTCTCCCCGTCGGCGCGGCCCCGGCGGACCGCGTCCGCGGCCCAGTAGGCCATCAGGCGAGCGGCCTGAACCTGGGTGGAGAGGTTGCCGAGTTGCAACTGGATCGCCTGGAAGTCGGCGATGGCCTGGTTGAACGCCCTGCGCTGTTTGGCGTAGGCGAACGCCTCGTCATGGGCGCGCTGGGCGATGCCGACCGACCGTGCGGCGATGTTCACCCGGCCCCACTCAAGCGCGGAGAGCGCATGTTGCATCCCCCTGCCCTCGACGCCGCCGAGCAGGTTCTCCCTGGGGACGCGCACATCGTCGAGCACCACCTCGCAGGACTCGGTGCCCTTGTAGCCGAGCTTCGGGATGTCCTTGGTGACCTGGTAGCCCGCGAGGGACGAGTCCACCAGGAGCACGCTCATGCCCTTGTGCGCGGGGGAGGTGCCCGGGTCGGTCTTGACCAGGACCGGGAGCGGGTCCGCGTACCGCGCGTTGGTGATCCACATTTTGGTGCCGTTGACGACGTAGTGGTCACCGTCGAGCGTCGCGGTGGTGCGGATGCCCTGCAGGTCGGTGCCGGCGTCGGGCTCGGTGAGGGCGATGCCGGTACGGCGGATGCCGGCGGCGAGGTCGGGAAGGTACTTCCGCTTCTGCTCCTCCGTGCCGCGCATCGCGATCATCCGGCAGGCCAGGGAGTGGCTGCCCAGGATGCCGGCGATGCCCATCCAGCCACGGGCTATCTCCTCGAAGACCAGCGCGAACGAGACGGGGTCGAGGTCGAGGCCGCCGTACTCCTCGGGAATCGTCATCCCGAACAGGCCCATCTCCCGCATCCCGTCGACGATCTCCGCCGGATAGCGGCCCGACTGCTCCCACTCGCGGGCGACCGGGATGATCTCCCGATCGACGAAGTCGCGCAGGACGGCGCGGAACTCGCGCTGGTCCTCGTCAAGCTGGAAATCCACTGCGACTGCCTTTCTCGCCCGGAGTCTCCCGGACTCCGTTGTTCAGGAAACGCCGGCGGGAACGAAGACGGGAAGGGCGCGTCCGTCATCCAGGTCCACCCAGGTGAGCCGGACCGGGTCGTCGATGCGCCACTCCTCCTCCGGCCGGCCTTCCAGCCGGGTGAGCAGGATGACCCCCTCGGCCAGCCGGACGCGGGCGATGACGTAGGGAACGTCGAGTTCCGGGCGCGGTGCCCGGTACACGACGGTGAACGAGTCCACCACGCCGGCCCCGGCCGACGTGCTCCAGTTCAGCCGCTCAGAGCCGCAGTGCACGCACAGCGCGCGCGGCGGGTGCTGCGTCCCCGCGCAGCCGGCGCAGGTCTGCACCAGCAGCCGACGGTCCCTGGTCGCCTCCCACCAGGGCAGGGTGATCTCGTCGGGCGGCGGAACCTCGGGGGCGATCACGCCTCCACCCCCAGCACCACGGTGGCGTGCGTCGACAGGATTCCTCCCGTACCGTGGGCCAGCGCGAGACGCGCGCCGGGAACCTGCCGGTCACCGGCCTCGCCGCGCAGCTGCGCCACCGCTTCGATCAGCAACATGACCCCGAACTGGCCGGGGTGGCAGTAGGACAGGCCACCGCCCGAGGTGTTGAGCGGAAAGTCGCCACCCGGGCGGATCCTGCCGTCCGCGATCCAGTCCAGCGCCTCGCCCCGGCCGCAGAAGCCCAGCGCCTCCAGGGTGAGCGCCACGGTGATCGTGAACGAGTCGTAGACCTGCGCGACGTCGATGTCGGCCGGGGTGACGCCGGCCCGCGCGAACGCGTCGGCGCCGGAGCCGACCGCGCCGGTCACGGTCAGATCGGCGACGGCGGTCATCGAGGTGTTGGTGGTGCGCTCGCCGTACCCGAGCACCTCGACCGGCTTCCTGCGCAGGTCCCTCGCGCGCTCGGAGGAGGTCAGCACGACCGCGCCGCCGCCGTCGGTGACCAGGCAGCAGTCCAGAGCGGTCAGCGGGCTGGAGATCGTCGTGGAGCCGACCACCTCCTCGGCGGTCAGCGACCGGGTGCCGTAGCGGAACGCGGCGGGGTTCAGCAGCGCCCACTCCCGCGCCGCCACGGCGACCTCGGCGAGTTGCTCCCGCGTCCCGCCGCCGGTGTGCAGGTAGCGTCGCGCGGCCATCGCGTAGTACGAGAGCGGATAGAGCGGGCCGTACGGCGTCTCGAACTGGGCCTCCGGCGTGTGCTCCTCCACCACGCCCCCGAGAGAGCGGGAGCGGGCCGACCGCTGGTTGGAGGCGAAGCTGATCACGACGGTCTCGGCCTGACCCGCCTGGATGGCCTGGGTCGCCCGCGCCACGAACATCTCGAAGGCGGAGCCGCCCGCGTACGTCGAGTCGGTCCAGCGCGGCTGGAGACCGAAGTGGTCGGCGAGCTGGGTCGCGGAGAACCGGGAGACCCCGGTCGTCGCCAGCCCGTCGACGTCACGCAGGGTCAGCCCCGCGTCGGCGAGCGCCCGGCCGATCGCCTGGGCCTGCAGACCGAGAATCGACCGGTTGGTGACCCCGAGATCCGACTCGGCGGCCCCGACGATCGCGACACCGGTGCTCATCTCGCCTCCGGTCCGCCGGCGCCGCCGAGTCTCGCCCCTGGCCCGTCGGCGACACCGAGCAGGACCCGGGCGCGCGCGGGACCTGCGGCGACCCGGTCGACCTCGCCGTCGGCACCGACCACGACCACCCGCTGGCTGAGCACCAGGAAGTCGTCACCGACCTCGGAGACCGTGCCCTCGCAGCGCACGGTCTCCTCGGCGAAGACCAGTGCCTTGAAAGTGAAGTCCAGCTCGCGCACGAAACACCGCGGACCGAGCCAGTCCTGGATCTGCTCGACCAGCAGGGCACCGAACACCTGGCCGTCGACGACCGGCGCGGGAACCTGCTGCCTGGCGACGAACTCGGAGTCGTAGTGCAGCCGGTACCAGTCCCAGGTGGCTCCGGCGTAGGCGACCATGTTCGCGAGCCCTACTTTGCGTTCGAGCGGGGGGACGACCTCCCCGGGTTCGTGGGTCATGCCCCGGCCCCCAGCGATACGAAGATGATGGTCTCCTCGTTCTCCGCGAGCAGCTCGTCGTGCTGGTCGGTGTAGGCCGCCCGCGAGGTGATGATCAGCATCTTCGCGCCGGACCTGGTGGTCTTCTCGGTCGCGTCCTTGATCTCCCAGGTGGCGGTGACGACGTCGTCGGGGCGGATCCGGCGGTGGAAGACGTAGGAGTTGCCGCCGCGGACCTTGCGGGTGCCCGGGATCTCGATCCCCCAGTTGTGCCCGGCGTCGCCGTCGGGGCCCATCGGCAGGCCGGCGTACTGGTTCGTCTCGCAGATCAGGGTGGGCGGCGCGGTCACCCCGGACAGTCCCTGGGCGCGCGCGTATTCGGGATCGGAGTACAGCGGATTGTCGTCCCCGACGGCGAGGCCGAAGTACCTGCACGCGGCGGGGCCGAGCTCCTCCGGCGCGGTGTAGACCCGCCTGCGCCCGACGAGCGCGCGGATCTCCTCGGTGAGCAGCGTCACGACGGGTCCTTCGGGTAGAGAGCGGTCGGGAACACCTCAAGCAGGAACTCGGGACGGAGCAACTCCTTGCAGATCGCTCCGGTCGAGGCCGGCCACGGGGGCGAGAGCAGGCGTTCACGGACCGGCGCGACCACGCGGTAGTCCGGCAGGGCCGACTCGACGCAGAACTCGACGATGGAGAGCAGGTTCTCCGGACCGAGACCGGCATGGGAGAGCAGGTGCAGGATCGCCCCGTAGGTCTCCTCGGCCTGCGCCCGCAGGTCGCCCGGGTGGAGCGCCTGCTGGGTCTCCATGTCCAGCGCCGCGAAACCGGACATGAACAGCGTGCGGCCGGCCCGGACGCCCGGCGAGTACGTCAGGGTGTCATACCGTGACCAGCCCGGGTTCACCAGCTCCAGCGGATGCCTGGAGGCGGTGACGTCGATCGCGACCATGGACTCCGGGTGGTGCAGGCGGCTCATCAGGATGCCCCCGGCTCCCGGGTACACCCCCGCTCCGCCGAGCCGTTCCTTACGCACCCGGTGGCTCTTGCGATAGACGCCGCGAGAGGCCGGGGTCGAGTAGTCGTAGGTGGTCACGGCGTTGTCCAGGGACAGGCCGGCCTGGCGCAGCAGCGCGTCCGCCCGGTCGAGGCAGTACGCGTACTGGCCCACGAAGTCGCCGGGGGAGACGATGTCACCCGACTCACCGACGGGTACGACGGTCGGCAGGTACACCGTGCCGTCATGCCCCTCGCGCACCGGAGAGGCGGCCCGCACACCGGCCTCCCGCCGCTCGCCGGCGGCCGGCAGCTCGGTGCCGCCGCCCCGGACGGCACGCATCTCGATCTCCAGCAACGCGGTCGAGCGGACCAGCCGCTCCACCACCACCGTGGAGAGCGTGGGCCGGTGCGCCCCGAAGACCTCCCCGCGCACGGCGGCCGCGGCCTCGTAGTCGGGCAGGCCCGCGAGGGTGACGTTCTCCGTCACGTGCACGACGTCGTCCGGGCCGAGACCGGCGGCCTCGATGATCGTCAGCACCTTCCGGTAGGCGATCCGCGCCTGCTCCTCCATGGTGCCGGAGACGACCATCTTGCCGAGCGCCTCGTCCCGTGCGGCCGCGCTGTGCCCGGACGACCAGGCGCTGTCGCCCTCGGACAGGCCGAGGCAGAAGGTGAAGTCCTCGTAGGGGAACCAGGGGAACTCGGCGGGTCTGACAGCTCGCAACGTCATCTCTGCTCCTGACTGCGCTGGGCGAACTCGGCTGCGGCGGCGGCCGCGGCACTCAGTACGGCGGTGAGATCCGGTTGCTCGTCGAGCGCCTCGACGACGTCGACGAGCCCACTCGCCCGGCCTCCCACGTTGCCCTCGAACTTGGCGACCAGCGCGTCCCGGCCGAGCGGGTTGACCCCGCCCCCCTCGCTGCGCCGCACGAAACCCTCGACGACCCGGCCGTCGCGGAGCCTGATGGAGACGCGCCCCGGCGCATCGGCGGCCACGAGCCCCGAGGGCTCGGTGACGTCCCAGCGGACCCGGGCGGCGAGCTCGCTCACCTCGGCCCGGGCGATCGAATGCGGCTCGAAGGTGTCCAGGCTCACCCCCCGGTCGACGACCAGTGCCGCGACGGTCCAGGGGAGCGAGAACTTCGCGGCGTACGCGCTCGCCGGTCGCAGCAGGTCGCGGGAGGTGTCACAGACCACCGAGGCGGAGTCGGGGTGGACCTGGGCATGTATCTCGGAGACGTCCTCGGGGCCGAACGGCTCGCGCGCCATCGCGTCGAGGGTCGCCCCCATGGTGGCATGCGACAGCTGGCAGGCCGCGTAGGGCTTTATGCCGATCCGGGTGGTCTCCCACCGGTCACCGAGGTCGGCGACGATCGAGTGCGGGTCCACGCCGCCCTGTGCGAGCGCGTCGAAGACACCGTGCGGACCGTCGAACACCGTCTCCGGTCCGGTGGCACCCGCCGCCGCCAGACGGGCGGCGATGATGCCCGACTGCGAGGCGAACCCGGGATGGAGCTGTTTGGTGGAGGCCCCGGTGCCGAGGAAGGCCAGCAGGCCGCCCGCCTGACTGCCCGCGATCCCCAGCGCGTTGGTGGCCTGGGCGACGTCCAGGCCGAGCAGCCGCGCGGCGACCAGAGCCGAGGAGAAGACGCCCGCGACCATCGTCGCGTGCAGGCCACGCGCGTGGAATCCGTGCGGGGCGGCGGCGGCCACCCGGCAGGCGGTCTCGTACCCCGCCACGGCAGCGGTGAGCACCTCCCGGCCCGACGCGCCGACCTGCTCGCCGACGGCGAACGCCGCGGGCAGGACGACGGCGGTTGCGTGCACGAGGCCGCCGGCGTGGGTGTCGTCGAAGTCGAGGGCGTGCACGAGGGTGCCGTTGGCGAGGGCCGCGGCGGGTGCCGAGAGCCGGTGGCCGGTGCCGAGGACCGTCGCCTCATCGGGGCCGCCCAGGTCTCGGGCCACGGTCAGCGCGGGGGTCGCGGCTCCGGTCCGGTACGCGCCGAGCGCGGTGCCGACGCCGTCGAGCAGGTGCCGGACGGCGGCCTGGCGGGCCGCGGCCGGAACGTCGGTCAGACCGAGCGCCCACCGGGCCAGCTCCCGGGCGATCATCGCGTGGCCGCCTCGGTCACCTCGCCGAACGCGCCCTGGGCCTTCAACTCGTCGATCGTCGCGTCGTCGTATCCCACGATGTCACGGACCACCAGGTCGAAGTCCTCGTTGCGGAGCGGGGCACGACGATAGGTCGGCGGTTCACCGCCGACCCGCACCGGTGAGGCGACCTGCTCGACCGTACCGAACCTGGGGTGCTCGGTGGTCACCCGTAACCCGCGCGCCCTGGTGTGCTCCTCCTCCAGCGCGGCCGCGACGCCGTTGATGGGAGCGCAGGGGATCGAGGCCGGATACAGGACCCTCAGCCACTCGGCCACGGTACGCCTGCGGAAGATCTCTTCCAGGAGTCCCAGCAGCTCCACGCTGTTTCGCTGCCGGCCCGCGAACGAACCGTACGGGGAGTCCGGCTCGGCCCATTCGGGATGGCCGACGACCTCGGCGAGCCGCGCCCAGAACTTCTCCTTGGCGCAGCCGACGACCAGCCAGCCGTCGCCGGCCTCGAACGCCTGGAACGGCACCAGCGAGGGGTGGGCCGAATGACGGGTTCGGACCGGGGTGAAGCCCGCGTTCAGGTGCCAGGCCGCCGGATAGGTCAGCATTCCGATCGCGGTGTCGTACAGGCTGACGTCGCAGTCCATGCCCGTCCCGTCGCGCCGCGCCGCGTGCACGCCGGCCAGCAGCGAGAGGGCGGCGACCAGCCCGCCGGAGTAGTCGACCAGGGAGAGCCCGGACTTGGTGGGCGGCCCGTCGGGCTCGCCGGTGAGATCCATCCAACCGGCCAGGCCCTGGAGCACATAGTCGTAGCCCGGCTCCTTACGGCGCGGGCCGGTCATCCCGAAACCGGTGAGCGAGCAGCAGACGATGGCCGGGTTCAGCTGCTTGAGGTCGTCGTAGGTGATACCGATCTTCGCCGGGACGTCGCCGCGAAGGTTGGAGTAGACCACGTCGGAGACCTTCACCAGGTCCTCGAAGACCCTGCGCCCGGCCGCCGAGGACAGGTCGAGGGAGAGACTGCGCTTGTTGCGGTTGAAGGTCTCGAAGAAGAGCGAGTCCTCCCCCTCGCCGTACGGCGGCACGTAGCGGCCCACGTCACCGCCCACCCTCGGGTCCTCGATCTTGATCACTTGGGCGCCGAGATCGGCGAGGTGCACGCTGCCGAACGGGCCGGCCCCGTACTGCTCGACGGCAATGATCCGGATGTCTTCCAGAGGCTTCAAAGGGTGCTCCCTGCGATGTCTGCCATGAGCGACAGGATCTCGTTCTGAGCCGCGCGGATCTCGGCGGCGGTGAGCCCGTGGGTCGGCGGGCTGAGCTTCACCGAATCGGCCTTCCCCGCGTAACCGGCGATGCGTTCGGCCACCTGGTCGCGGGTGCCGGTCATGGTGAGCACGTCGACCATCTCCGGGGAGACCGAGCCGGCGAGGTAGTCCGCGCCCCGGCCCTGCCGGAACGCGTCGACGACCGCCCGCTGCTGGTCGGCCAGGCCGTGGAAGCCGAAGAAGTCGGCGTAGGTGCGGACGCTGGCGTAGAAGCCGACGACCCCCGACACGCGGCGGACGGCTGTCCGCCGGTCGTCGGCGACGGAGCAGCAGGCGGACACCACGACGTCGAGGTCCGCGCGCCTCTTGCCCTCGACCCGGGCGATCCCCGCCTCCAGCTCCGGCAGAACCAGCTCGTCCAGGTAGCGAGGGGAGCAGAGCTCGTGGCTGATCCAGCCGTCGCCGATCGCCCCGGCCAGCCGGGTCATCACCGGTCCCATCGCCGCCAGGTAGATCGGGATGTCCGTCCGCCGCACCCCGAAGGGCCGCGCGTAGCCCCGCATCCGCATCGGCTCGTACTCGCCGGTGAGAGCGATCTCGGCGCCGGTGGTGCAGGTCTCCCAGAAGTGGCGGATGTTCCGGACGGTCTCCCTCATGTGCCCGGACGGCTTGCCGAAGCGGGCGTTGTGCCAGTCCTCGTTGAGCCGCCGCACACCGGTTCCCAGACCCAGGACGAAGCGCCCGTCCGACAGCTCGTCGATGTCGAGCGCCTCCAGGGCGGTGGTCATCGGGCTGCGGGTGAAGGCGAGCGCGATGGCGGTGCCGATCCTGACCCGCCTGGTGGCCGTCGCGAGAGCCGCCGCGGTGACGGTGGCGCTGCGATGCAGCTCGGGAACCCAGATGACCTCGGCGCCCGCGGCCTCCGCTCTGCGGGCCACCTCCATCAGCTCCCCGAGGGACTCACCCCAGGGGGCGAAAGTGATCCTCATGCCTGGGACGGCCCCTGGTCACCGGTGAGCGGCTTCTTGCCGGTGGGGAAAAGGCCCTCCAGCTGGGGCGCTCCCCTTTTGTAGACGTAGAAGGTGCGCTTGAACGAGCAGACCTCGTCCCCGTCCTGGTTGAGCGTCCGGGTGCGCACGGTGACGATGCCCGCGTGGGGACGGCTGCCGGACTCCCGCTTCTCCAGCACGAGCGACTCGCTGTACAACGTGTCACCCGCGAAGACCGGGTGGGTCATCCTGATCTCGTCCCAGCCCAGGTTGGCGAACGCGTTCTGGGTGATGTCGGTGACGCTCTGCCCGACCGCGATCGCCACGGTCAGGGTGGAGACGACGAGCGGCCTGGTGAACTCGGACCGCTTGGCGTACTCGGTGTTGAAGTGCATCTGGTTGGTGTTCATCGTCAGCAACGTGAACCACGTGTTGTCGGACTCGGTGACCGTTCGGCCCAGGGGATGCTGGTAGACGTCACCCACCTCGAAGTCCTCGAAGAAGCGGCCCTTCCATCCCTCTTTGATCGCCATCGCCTTCCCCGGATGCTCGCGTCGGTAGATAATGTCAGACGTATAAAGCGTAGGGCAATGCGGTGACCTTGTCTAAGGTGTCCGACGTCCCTGGTGCCGCCGGTGTGAGGTGCTGCGCACGTCGTTCAACAGGCAGGGCAGCGGTGATCGCCGTTCGTGTTTCCGGCTGGGCGCGCCCTGACATCCGACGGTCAGAGCGTCGGGGAAAACGCCTGTGGCGAATACATCAGATATTTTAAGCGGGCCTTAGCCCCCGGGCATGCGGAAGCCGGAGGGGATGGATCGGCGAGGACGCGCCGGGCGTACCGGCCTCGCGGGTCCCGGCGCGGTGAAGTCCGCCCCGACGCACGCTCGTGCGGCGCGGAGCCGGCCGGAAACGCTCGCCGGGACCTTCGCTCAGTCGTGGTAGGCGTCGCGGATTCTGCTCAGGTGAACCTGCATGGCCTCGGCGGCGCCTTCGGCGTCGCCGGCGTCGATGCGATCCACGATCGTTTCGTGCTCACGGTCGACCTGCGCCCAGAACTCGCGCGGCACGTCCGGGCTGAGGAATCGTGACTGCAGGACCCGGAAGACCGGCTCGGTCATCACGGTCAGCAGGCCGTTGCCGGTCGCCTCGATGATGATTCCGTGGAAGTGCCGGTGCTCGTTGAACTTCACGCTCCGGCCGCGACTGTGCTTCTCGCGCTCCATGGCGGCTCGCAGCGCGTCGACATGTCGTGGCTCGCGGCGCCTCGCCGCGAGCCCGGCGGCGCGGACCTCCAGCATCTCGCGCGCCTCCAGGATGTCCGCCAGGGTCAGGGTGTCCGAGCCCGACATCAGGCCGATGCTGGTCTCGAGGTAGTCGCTGACCTGGTCCGGCTCGACATGGGAGACGAAGGTTCCGCCGGTGGTGCCTCGAACCGTCCTGACGAGACCCTGCGAGGCGAGAACGCGCAGCGCCTCGCGGACGGTGCTCCGGCTCACCCCGAAGTCGCCGCCGAGATCGGCCTCGGGAGGCAGACGATGTCCTGAGGTGAGCGAGCCGTTGAGGATCAGCTCGCGCAACTGGTCGGCGACCTGCTGGTACGCCGGGCGTAGCCGGCTGACCGGTAGCGGGGACGGTGCCGCCGAAGGAGTCGCGCGCGTGGCGTCGTTCTGTCTCGCCGTGGACGGCGTGCTGCCCTGCCCCATGGTTTCGCCTTCTCAACCGATCGTCTGGCGGTCCGTGCCGTCCCGCGGAGGGAGCCGTCGGCGAACGAGCCGGTCCTGTCCGTGGCCGGTCGGCCCCCAACTCTGTGATCATGCCTCTGATCAGGAATACATCAGACATCGACTATACCTGGACCAGGGCAGAGCGGAGCACGCGATCGCACGCCCGGCCAGGGAACATGGGCCGTCATCCAGGCCGCCCCCGGAGAGATGTCGTTGCGGGCGGAACGACACTGCTTGACCCTCAAACAGTCTGACCTTTAGTCGCGGCTCGCCGGGGTCGAGTGACACCGCCTCGGCCGGTGGTGGCCGAGGCATCCGTGCCCATGCGTGTGTGATCAGCGCGGTCGACGAGAACGGCATCGAGCGGGCCAAGCAGGCGGGCGTCATCGTCATCGCGGTCGACATCCCGGCCAAGGGCGCCGACGCCGTCATCATGACCGACGCCGTGCAGGCGGGCGAGCGGTCCTGCGACTACCTGTTCAAGGAGATGGGCGGCAAGGGCAACGTCCTGCTCGTCGACGGCACGCCGATCCAGACGATCCGTGACCGGATCACCGGCTGTGACAACGCTCTGAAGAACTACCCGAACATCAAGGTCGTCGGCCAGCAGGCCTCCAAGAACGACAGGGCCTCGGGACTGGCCGTCACGACGGACATGCTCACCGCCTCCCCGGACGTGCATGGCATCTTCGGCATGAACGACCCGTCCGCGCTGGGTGCGGTCCTGGCGGTCGAGCAGGCCGGCAAGTCGAAGCAGGTGAAGGTCACCGGCGTGGACGGCAGCCCCGAGGGCGTGGCCGATTCGAGGCGGTCGCCCTTGATGAGACGATCTTCCCGGGACCGGCTTCCAAGACCGTGGAGTTCCATTCCGAGCTGTCCCGGGCGATGATCTGGTGGACGGCGGCACCCTCCGGAGCCTTCCAGATCGTCCAGCGGCGCCAGTCCGGCTGGGTCAACTGGGGGACGAACGGCGAGAACGAATGCCCGGAACTCCCGGTGGGCGTCGAGATCAAGACCGCGTACGGCATGTTCAAGGACTCCTGGAGAGACGTGGCCGACCAGCTCGCAACCCCTCCCACCGTGACGGACCGGCCGGGATCGGCGGCCCACGCACCGGACGGCACGCCGTGATCAGCGTCATCGGCGAGTCGGTCGTCGACATGGTCGCGGAGGACGACGGCCGAACCTACACCGCGCATCCGGGGGGCAGCCCGCTCAACGTCGCGGTCGGCCTGGCCCGCCTGGGCGATCCCACCGCGTTCGTCGCCCGCCTCTCGTCGGGGGTGCTGGGCCAGACGCTGCGCGCGCACGCCGCGGCGAACGGGGTGGACCTGCGCTGGGCGGTTCCGGCCAGCGAGCCGGCCACCCTCGCCATCGTCTCCGTCGACGAGGCGGGTCAGGCCGCCTACGACTTCCACGTCGAGGGCACCGCCGACTGGCAGTGGCGGGACGGCGAGCCGCACCTGCCGGCGGAGACCCAGGTGATCCACGCCGGGTCCGTGGCCGCCTGGCGGCCGCCCGGCGGTGACCGGATCGCCGACGCCGTCGCGCGGGCGAGAGCCGAAGGCCACGTACTGATCAGCTACGACCCGAACATCCGGCCCGCCCTGCTCGACGACCCTGCCGCCGCGCGCCCGCTCATCGAGCGGTACGTGGCCCTCGCCCACGTGGTCAAGGTGAGCGAGGAGGACCTGCGCTGGCTCTACCCGGAGCGGCAGGCGAGCGAGGTGGCCGAGGGATGGCTGGCCCTGGGCCCCGACCTGGCGGTGGTCACCTACGGCGGCGAGGGCTGCCTGGGGCTGACCCGAGGCGGCCACGCGCTCCGGCGACCGGCGATCCCGGTCCAGGTGGTGGACACCGTCGGTGCCGGAGACGCTTTCACCGCCGGTCTGCTCGACGGGCTGCTGCGGGGCGGTCGCGCCACCCCGGCCCTGATCGGCGAGCTGTCCGAGGCGGAACTGACCGGAGTCCTCGACCAGGCGGTCATGGTGGCGGGCCTCACCTGCGAACGCGCGGGAGCGAACCCGCCCACCCGCGCCGAACTACGGGCCGCCCAGGACCCGGACCGTCGGTACCGACGCACGGCAAATAGGTAGCGCGGGCGGTGGGGGCCGATCGGTGGCCGAAAACAGGTCCGGCCGGACGCGGCCCGTCGCCCCGGTCGCCATGAGGCTCCGAGCGCGGGACGCGTCCGCCGGATCCTCAGCGGAGAGCCTTCTCCAACTGCGCCTTGCTCATGGTCGAGCGGCCCTTGATGTTGCGGCGCTTGGCCTCCGCGTAGAGCTGCTCCTTGGTGCGGCCACCGGCTCCGGAGCGTGAGCGCAGTCCGCCGCGCCGGGACGAGGAGATGTCCTGGGTCGAGGTGCGGCTCGCGGTGCGGGACTCCCCGGCGCGGGCGCGTTCCTTGTTGACCGTACGGGCCGCGATCTCCTCGGCCCGGCTCTCCTTCTCCCCGCGCCGTCGCGCGCTCTCCTTGATGTGCCTGTACTGCCGCTCACGCTTGGAACTGGAACCACGCGGCATGGCGATCACCTCTTCGCATCGTTCACTTCTGCCTTACCACTCCGCTACCCGCGCCGTCCCGCCTGACACCGGCATCACCGCCGTCCCAGACCGACTCTTGACGATGCCCATGCCGGGACCATCCCCGTGCACGTGGGGACGGTCCCGCGAAGAGCGATGTCGTGTTCCGGGCTCACGGCGGGGCGACCGTCGGTTCGAACTGTCGGTGAGGCGTCGTAAGGTGAGGCGGTTCGCTGGGTTTTCCTACGAAGGGGGCGGTGTCGGTGAGTGACGGGCTGACGTTGATGGCGGTTCATGCTCATCCCGATGACGAGGTGATCGGGACCGGCGGGATCCTCGCCAGATACGCGGACGAGGGCATCCGCACCGTCCTGGTCACCTGCACGAACGGCGAGCAGGGCGACGCGCCCGGCGGGGCGAAGCCTGGGGAGCCCGGCCATGACGAGGCGGCGGTGAGCGCGCTGCGGCTGGAGGAGCTCCGCGCCTCGGCGGCCCACCTTGGGATCTCCCACCTGGAGTTGCTCGGCTACCGAGACTCGGGCATGGTCGGCTGGGCCGGGAACGAGGCCGAGGACGCCTTCGCCAACGCGCCGTTCGAGCAGGCCGTGGGCCGGCTCGTCGCGCTGATGGAGCGCTACCGCCCGCAGGTCGTCGTCACCTATGACGAGAACGGCGGCTACGGCCATCCCGACCACATCCAGGCTCACCGGATCGCGGTCGCCGCGACCGAGGCCAGCGGGATTCCCGGCAAGCTCTACTACACGGCGGTGCCCCGCGAGCGGATCGCCGAGATGTTCGCCTATCTCCGCTCGACCGGTGCCGCCCCCGAGGACCTGGAGCTTCCCGACGACTTCGGCGTCCCCGAGGAGCAGATCACCGCCGTGGTCGACGTGGCGGACCAGGTGGAGCGCAAGCGCAAGGCGCTGGAGGCGCACGCGAGCCAGGGCGAGAACATCTTCCTGCTGCGCATGCCCGCCGAGGCCCAGCACCGGGCGTTCGCGCAGGAGTCCTTCATCCGCCGGCTCAACCGCGTCCCGGCCGCAGCCGACCGTGAGGACGATCTCTTCGACGGTCTCCGTTAGCGCGCCGGCCGGAAACGTTCACCCGGTCGAGTGACCCTCGATCTCCAGCCGCGGGCCTGGCCGGAGCGACTGTCGCGGAACCGGCGAGGATTCGGGGTCTCCGCCAGCCACGCTCCGGTACCGAAGTCGAGAAAAGCCTGGTTCGCCACTGGTCATCAGCTTTACGATCTTTTCGCTGGTGAGCAACCGTGGAAACCCAGGGGAGTAAACGGTTATGCGGGATCGACGGCTCCTCGTGCTGGCCGCCTCGGCGGTCGCGATCGTCGCCTTCGGCGTGTACGGGGTGATGGCGGCACCGGGGGCCGTGGTGGCCTCGCCGTCGCCGCGGTCCACGCCCACCGAGGAGCCGCGGCCCGACCCGAGGCTGACCCTGTCCGATCCGGCACCGGTCACACCGACCCCGGTCACACCGACCCCGCAGGACGGTCCCGCGCAGGCCGGGGCGAGATACCTCACCGCCTGGCAGGCCGGTGATCTCGCCGCCATGGCGGACCTGGTCGCCGACCCCCCGGCCGACTTCGCCGACCGGCACCGCAGGTTCGACGCCGACCTGCGGGCCTCGTTGTCCTCCCTCGCCCCCGGCGAGCTGCACCGCGAAAGCGAGGCGGCCGAGTTGTCCTTCACCGGGGTGAGGGAGGTCGCGGGGCTGGGCCGCTGGCCGTTCACCTCGGTCCTGCGCCTGGTGATGCGGGCGGACACCTGGAAGGTGCTCTGGAGTCCGGAGACGATGCACCCGGCGCTCAAGGACGGCGGGCGCCTGGTGCTGAAGGAGACGGAGGTCCGGCGCCCGGCCACGCTGACCCGCGAGGGGGTGCCGTTCCCCCGCGACAGCAGGGCGGGCGACTACTTCACCGGGCTGGGCGACACGGTCCTCGACGTGAAGCTGGAGGAGGAGAGCTCCGGCCGGGTGCTGCTGGCCTCTCCGCCCCGGCCGCCCTCGGGGAGGAAGACCACGATCTCCCAGCCGGTCCAGGCCGCCGCCGCCCGCGCCCTGGACGGTGTCGGGCAGCCCGCCGCGATCGTGGCGGTGGACATCAAGACGGGCCAGGTGCGCGCGGTGGCGGACGGGCTGGGCCGCATGGAGGCGTTCAACGGCCTCTACCCGCCGGGCTCGACGTTCAAGGTGGTGACCGCGGCCGCGCTGCTGCACAACGGCATGACTCCGGAGTCGCAGGTGGCCTGCCCGGCGGGCTACACGATTCCGAACGGCCGGAGTTTCACCGACTCCGACGGTGTCGACCACGGCACCGTGAGCCTCACCACGGCCTTCGCGCTCTCCTGCAACACCACCTTCGCCCAGCAGGCGTACGAGCGGCTACGCGACGACCGGTTGCGTGCCGAGGCGGCGGACCGGTTCGGGTTCCGGGAGAAGCCGGGGCTGAGCTCCTGCCGGATCCAGCCGTACGAGAGCGCGGATCAGCTGGGTTCCGACGCCATCGGCCAGAACTCGGTGCAGGCCAGCCCGCTCTGCATGGCCGAGGTCGCCGCCGCGGTCGCGAGCGGCGTGTGGAGACCCGCGATCACGACCGCCGAGCCACCCGCGGACTCGCCGCCGCCGGTGCCGCTGGGCGATGAGGTGGCCTCGGGCCTGCGGACGATGATGGGCGCCGTGGTCGGCCGGGGTACGGCCGCCGGGGCGGGCCTCCCGCCGGACACCGCCGGCAAGACCGGTACCGCCGAGGTCGAGAACGGAGAGGACCACGCCTGGTTCATCGGCTACCGGGGCTCCCTGGCCTTCGCGGTGTTCGTCCGGCACGGCGGCGCCGGGGGCGCGATCGCGGCGCCGATCGCCGCGAGGTTCCTGAACGCCCTCTGACGACAGAGGCGGCAACCGGCCATGGGCGGAGAACGGGCTAACGTACGGAGGGTGTATGTGAAGATCTGCGGGCTGCGCGAGCCCGGACATGTGGCGGCCGCCGTCGAGGCGGGCGCCGACGCCATCGGATTCGTTCTCACCAGGAGCTCGCGGCGGGTCACCCCGGCGCGGGCGCGCGAGCTGGCCTCGGCGGTCCCCCCGCACGTGCTGACCGTGGCGGTGTTCGCCGGCGAGCCCACCGAGGAGGTCAGGGCGGCCACCCTGGAGTCAGGGGTGCGCGCCGTCCAGCTGCACGGCGAGCACCCGCACGCGGACTTCACCGCGCTGAAGGACCTCGGCGTCACGCTGGTCCGCGCCGGGGCCGCGAGCACCGACCTGCGCTGCGGTGCCCTCGATGAGGACCTGCTCATCGTGGACGCGCCCAGGCCGGGCTCGGGGGAGCCGTGGGACTGGGCGGCCGTGCGCGGGCGCCCGGAGGGCCGCTGGCTGCTGGCGGGGGGCCTGACCCCGTCGAACGTGGCCGAGGCGATCATCGCGGCCCGACCCTGGGGAGTCGACGTGTCGAGCGGCGTGGAGGTCGCGCCCGGGGTCAAGGACTCCGGGCTCATCAGGGATTTCATCACCGCCGCGCGCGCGGGGTAGAGCCGCCGTCATTCTTGTTGGTCGTTTAGGTTGTCCGTTATGACGACTTATGAAGACATGTCCACGCGTGCCACTCTTGAGGAGTTGCTCCGCAGGATCGGGGAGGGCGACCCGGAGGCAGTGGCCGCGCTGTACGCGGAGGAGGTCGACTGGCAACTGGACTGGCCCGCCGACGAGCACGGCGGGGCGATCCCGTGGATCCGGTACAGGTCCGTGCGTGCCGAGGTCGCCGAGCATTTCCGGGAGATCGCGGTCGGCCATGTGCCGGAACTGGCCTCGGTGGAGGTCACGAAGATCCTGGTCGACGGGGCGGACGCGGTGGTCATGGGCACGATCGTGAACACGGCGAGGTCCACGGGCAAGGGCTACCGAGCCCGTTTCGCGCTGCACGTCACCGTGGAGAACGGGCTGGTCACCCGGCACCACGTCTACGAGGACAGCCTCTCGGTCGCCCGGGCCTTCGCGGACTAGGGCGGGTCCCGTGGATCTATGACGCTGGGGCCGCACTTGTAGATATCCATCCAGTACCTGCCCTGAGTGATCGAGAACCTCACGGCAACCGAGGTCGAAACCGCCCTCGACCGCGCTGTGAACTCACTGACGGCCATGGTCGTGGGCGGCGCACTCGTCAACCGCCCGTCCGACGCGGCGGGCGAACGTCCGATGGGGGACACGATCCAGGTGCCTCCCGCTGACCTTCGATCGCGTTCGAGGAGACGCGCACGGGCGAGGAAATGGGATGCCGGCGGTCGGAGGCGCTTGCTACCGTCGGCATCATGCCCAGTCCGGAACCCAGGAGCAACCGGTCGGTCACCTGGCGCCGCCTCACCGAGCAGGACTTCCCGCTGCTGCGCGAGTGGCTGCAGCAGCCGCACGTGGCCCGCTGGTGGCACCACGAGACATCTCCTGAGGCGGTGGCCCGCGACTTCGGCCCCGCCGCCAGGGGAGAGGAGCCGTCCGAAGACCTGCTGGTCTTTCTCGACGGACGGCCGCTCGGCCTGGTCCAGCGGTCGAGGTACGCAGACTACCCCGAGTACATCGCCGAGCTGACAGCCATCGTCGCCGTCCCCGAGGGGGCGATGAGCATCGACTACCTGATCGGCGATCCGGCGCAGGTCGGGCGCGGCCTCGGGACGCTGATGATCCGGACGGTCATCGAGCGGACCTGGGCGGAGTTCCCGGCCGCCTCCTGCGTCCTGGTCCCGGTGTCGGCGGCCAACCGCGCGTCCTGGCGGGCGCTGGAGAAGGCCGGGCTGCGCCGGGTGGCCGAGGGTGAGCTGGAACCGGACAACCCGATCGACGACCGTGCCCACTACGTCTACCGGATCGACCGGTAGACCCCGGACTCGGGCGTGGGTGACCCGCACCCCTCCCAGTTCCCTCGTGTCCTCCACACGCACATGAGATCAACCGGTCTGGTGCCAACCTTTCCGGGCGCGGGCGGGTATCAAGGAACGTGCAGGCTCTCATACGCGCGCTGATCACCGGCGGCCGGTGCGCTGTCCCCTTGTTCCTCGACCCCGGCGCCCGCGACGCCGGACGGCCACGCTTCTTCCCGCCGACAGCCCTAGAACTTGGTAGTGGCATCGGTGATGGCGACCTTTCTGATCTGGTCAGCGGTCATGCCCCGAACCGTGCGGAGGTCCGCGCCTGCCAGTTTCGCGCCAGTCAGGTCCGCGCCAGTCAGGTTTGCAACCGTGAGGTCTGCGTTCCCCAGGTCCGCGCTCCTCAAGTCCGCGCCGCTCAGATCCACGTTGGCCAACCTCGCGCCCGTCAGGTTCGCGCGGCTCAGGTCCGCGAACAACAGGTCCGCGCCGCTCAGGTCCGCGCCGCTCAGCACCGCACCCAGCAGCTTCGCGTACGTCAGGTCCGCATCCCGCAAGTTCGCGTCCGTCAGGTTCACTTCCCCCAAAAACGTGAACGGCAGCTGCGCGCGCGACAGGCCGGCGCCCGACAGGTTCGCTCCCTGTAGGACCGCGTGTGCCAGCTGCGCCTGCTCCAGGTCCGCGTTTATCAGGTACGCGCCCTCCAGATCTGCTTGGTTAAAGTAAACGAAGCGAAGGTCTAATTTGTCCGACTTATCGGGCTCGCCGATAACGGCGGTTTTCAATGAAGCGCCAAGTTCGAGGGCAGCTCGCACATCTGTGGGTACCGGCAGTCTTTCGGGACTGAGCCAGAAGGCGTCTTCACGGTTCAGCACTTCACATGGCCGCTTTCCGATCTTCTGTTTACAGAAGTCCCGGTTACGAGCGAAGGCGGCCATCACGTTCTTGATCGTGGAGGCGTCCTTTGGGGAGTCCACGGCGATGCGGTTCAGGGCGTAGAGGCCGCCAAGGCGCACCTCGATGGTCTTGGAAGCGAGCTGTTCGACGGCCTTGGTGTAGCGGTCGGTGATCTGCGTTTCGCGCGTGGCGTTCAGGGTCTCCTGGCTAGTCTCCCATGTTCGCCCGGTGTAGATAAGGCCGCCGGCGGTGAACAGGACACTCAAGACAACGCCCAGCGACGTGACCATTTGCCAAGGTCGCTGGCGGTGGGCGTCATGAAGCTCTTGGCGGTCCTTGACCGGCAGTTCATCGAGTTCGGCTCGCGAAGGCGGAGTGACGAGAGGTTTCCGGGTGAACCACCTTCGTCTCGACCGCGGTGGTTCTGCTGGCGTCTCGTCGACGACTGGAGGTGGCGAAGGTGGCTCTGGATCCGCCTGCGGAGGACGGCGGAGGTTGCGGAAGGTCCTGGTCATGCGCCGGGGGGCGTCAGAAGGTCTTGACGGGATAGGGGCGTCCGGCGGGGTTGCCTTGTCTGCCGGGCCTTCAGCGGGGGGCATGATCGGACAGTACGCGCGGAATGGCGCTACGTCACGGGGATGCGCAGCGTGCTCCCTTTGGGGGCGACCGGGATGCGTACAGGTGCCGCAGCCTGCTTGGGCCGGGCGCTGGAGTGCACTGTGGCGGAACTGGTGCAGGGTCCAGCCCTCCTGGTCTACCAGGTTGTCTCTCTGTTGACCGTCGCCTTGGCCTCGATTTCTGCGCGCACCTTGCCGCGTATTCCGGTCATCTTCGCCCCCTTCAGGCTGGCCCCGTCGAGTTCGACTTGGCTCAGATTGGCTTGGGAGAAGTTGGCCTTGTTGGCCTTGACTCCGCGCAAACTGGCCGAGCTTAGATCCGCCTCGGTCAGATTCGCCTCTTCGAGGTTTGCCTGGTTGAGGAGCGTGGAGATCAGCGAGGAATGCCTCAGGTCGGCCCCGCCTAGATCAGTTCCGCGTAGATCGGCTCGGCTGAGATCCACTCCCACTAGATAGGCGCCTCTCAGATCGACCTGGCGAAGGTCAGCGCCATGGAAATTGATGTCGAGGGTAACGTCTGCAGCCTGGTCATAGTCGAGGCCATTCTGTTTGTATCTCTCCTCCTCGTCCGTCGAGCGGATCCCGCGGAGCGCGTTCAGCGCGGCGAGCAGATCGGCTCCCGGCCGGGTCACGGCCGAGGGCAAGGCTGCGGCTGAGGGCGAGGATGTTGTTCTTACTCCGCTCCAGTCAGTGATGAAGCTGGTCACGACAGTCTCGATGCGAGAGGTGTCCCGGGGCGAGTCTGCGGCGAGTCGTTCCAATGCATACAGCGCGCCAACCCGCTGCTGGGCCGACGGCGAGCCGAGTTGGTCAATCGCTCGGCTATAACGGTCGGTGATCTGGGCGTCTTTGGTCGCTTCTAGAGTGCGCGAAGTGTAGATCAAACCGCTCCCCGTCAGGATTAGACCTACGATGACACCAATCGAAGTAACGGCCCCAAGTATTGTTTGCCGCTGGCTCGTCAGCAGTTCGATGCGCTCTTTGGGGGTCAGCGCCGCCTCCACCTCTCCAGGAGTTGGCGCCGTGATAATCGCAGAGCGTCGCCAGTGCATGAACTTGCCGCGCCCCAGCGCAATGGCCAGTCCCAGCATAGCGAGGCCAGCTATCACGGCCGACTCCGGCCCTTGACTCCTCAGGCTAGGCAAGGAGTCGAGGATGAGTGCCGAAATGCTGTGCCCCTGAGAACTTGCCCATCCCTCCAGCGCAATGACCATGAAAGCCGCGGTCCGGATTGTGCGACGCACCCGCAGTCGCGCATTTCTATTCATATAGATGTAAGCCATGCATACGGCAATGACAACAATTAGTCCATCGCCTCCGTTGCCGCTTCCGTTGAACACCCAGTACAACAGGAGGATTGCCGTCGCGAGCGCGGCGAGAACGTGTCGTAACGGCGGTCGCTGAGAGGTGGGAGCTGGCACCTCTGGAATCGTCCGAGGGGGGCGGCGGAGGTTGCGGAAAGTCCTGGTCGCGCGTCGGGGGACGCCAGAAGGTCGTGACGGGGTGGGGGTGTCCGGCGGGGTTGCGTCGTCTGCCGGGCCTTCAGCGGGGGGCATGATCGGACAGTACGCGCGGAATGTCGTTACGTCACGGGATGCCTACGAGGGCCGGCTACTGGACGCGGATCTCGGAGGAGTCCGCGGCGAGGACCTCGACCTGGTCGCCGCGCTCGACGACGAGCACGGGCACCAGCTCGTCGAGGGCGAGCTCTTCCCGCTCGGCCTCGGTGGGCATGCGGGCCGTGATCCGCATGCCGGACTCCGGAGCGACCTTGACGACCGTGGTGGCGCGGACGAACGAACCGCGGTTGCGCACGGTGTAGATGATGTTGAGGTCACGCAGGACTGAACCGCGCCGGGGTACATCATTCGCCGTAGGAGTGCACCCGCAGGTCGTAGTTGCGGAACGTCTTCGTCTCCCACGCGATACCGGAGACGAGGTTGGCGGCTTCGTTGCACAGGCGCAGCGTGTCCGCCAGCGCCGCCTCCTGGGCGGGCGTGGGGAACAGCCGGACCTGCACAACGAATTTCACGCTGTGAAATATAGCGTTAACTCGCCAAACGCGCGGCACCGTATGCGATTCCTTCCGGGCGTGAACGCCCGGGGTACCTCGCTAGATATCGCTGAAGTGCTCAACCAGGCGCGAGTAGCTGTCGTCGGCATGGCCCTCTGCGACAGCCTTGGCCACAAGGGCCCGGGTGTAGTCGGGAAACTCATCATTGATGCTTCGCGCTCGGCTCTCCCGGACCAGGTCCTCGGCCGACGGCAGGTGATGCTGGAGCGCCCCGTACTCCGCCGCATGTTCGCCACGATCGACCTCATCGGCGATCGACGGCAAGATTGCCAGTAGCGCGGAGACCGATGCGCCGACATGGTCCAAGAACCGCTTCACCTCGATGTCCTCGCTCGACAGCAGCGCGGCCGCGTGCAGGAATCCGTTGAGCGTTCCCCACATGGTGCCGTGCACGGCCACCCCATGCAAGGTCGGTATGCCGGCATCGGCCGCCTCGATCATTGCCAAAGTCGTCAACCATGTTTACTATATAGACAACCACATTGACGATATTGCCCCGATGTGCGTCCGCCGGGCCCGTCTTCGGCGTGCCCGGAGAATCCAGAGAGAAGGTCCCCATGTCCCACGACGTCTTCGTCACCCACACCGCCGAGAGTGCCCCTGCCGCCGCCCGCGCCACGGTCGAGGGGGTGGAGCGGAAATTCGGCTTCATCCCCGCGCCGGTCGGCCGGATGGCCACCTCCCCGGAGTTGCTCAAGGGGTTCCTGACGGCCAGTGCCGTCTTCGAGCAGACCACCCTCGCCCCGGTCGAGCGTGAGATCGTCATCCTGACGGTCGCCACCCGCAACGGCTGCCACGTCTGCGTGGCGATGCACACCGCCACGCTGGTCAGGCTGGCGGCCCCGGCCGAGATCATCGAGGGGCTGCGGGCGCAGAAGCCCCTTCCGGACAACCGCTCGGAGGCGCTGCGGTCGTTCACCCTCGCGGTGATGGACCACTGCGGCGCGGTCGGCGACGAGGAGACGCGGGCGTTCCTCGGCGCCGGCTACACGCCGCAGAACGCCCTTGAGGTCGTCCTCGGTGTCGGTGCCTACACGATCTCCACGTTCGCCAACCGGCTGATCGACGCCCCCCTCGACCCGCCGTTCCAGGCCTACGCCTGGGACGGCGACGGCAGGTAGGTGTCCGCCCGTTCGTCAGGGCCGCAGTGCGGCCAGTTGCTGCTCGAACGGGATCACGGCCTCGACCTGCCGGGCGGCGGCGGGCCGGTGCGACATCAGGCCGGCCAGTTCGCCGGCCGCACGGGCGACGCGGGAGGCGAGGTCGTCGGCGCGGCTGTCCCCGCCGGTGCCCCAGTCCTCGGACGCGGCGTAGACGGCGGTCGGTACGACGATCGCGCGCAGGTAGGCGAAGAGCGGGCGCATGGCATGCTCCAGGACGAGCGAGTGGCGTGCCGTCCCCCCGGTCGCCGCGATCAGCACCGGCTTGCCGGTGAGCGCGCTGTTGTCGATCACGTCGAAGAACGACTTGAACAGGCCGCTGTAGGAGGCGGTGAAGATCGGCGTCACCGCGATGAGGCCGTCCGCCTCCGTCACCGCCTCGATCGCCTCGCGCAGCGTGGCGCCGGGGAAGCCGGTCACCAGGTTGGCGGCGATGTCGGTGGCGAGGTCGCGTAGCTCGATCACGCGTACCTCGGCCGGGTGCTCGTCGCCCGACAGCCGTCGTACGGTCGCCTCGGCCAGCCGGTCGGCCAGCAGGCGTGTCGAGGACGGCAGGCCGAGACCGGCCGAGACGACCACGAGCCGGACGGATTCCATTGCTTTTCCTTTCCAGGGGTGGACTCGGATGTCTCAGGTGGCGGGGACGGGCTGCTCGCCCGTCTCGGCCGCGCTGTCGCGCCTGGCGAGCAGGGCCGCGTGGGTGGGGCCGTCCGGCACCTCGGCCGGCCTGCCGGAGGCGAACTCCCTGCGCAGTACCGGGACGACCTCCTCGCCGAGGATGTCGAGCTGCTCCAGCACCGTCTTGAGCGGGAGCCCGGCGTGGTCCATCAGGAACAGCTGACGCTGGTAGTCGCCGAAGGAGTCCCGGAAGGTCAGGGTCTTGTCGATGACCTCCTGCGGGCTGCCCACGGTGAGCGGGGTCTGGTCGGTGAACTCCTCCAGCGAGGGGCCGTGGCCGTACACGGGAGCGTTGTCGAAGTAGGGGCGGAACTCCCGGACCGCGTCCTGGGAGTTCCGCCGCATGAACACCTGCCCGCCCAGGCCGACGATCGCCTGCTCGGGGGTGCCGTGGCCGTAGTGGGCGAAGCGCTCCCGGTACAGCTCGATCAGGCGGATGAAGTGCTCCCTGGGCCAGAAGATGTTGTTGGCGAAGAACCCGTCGCCGTAGTAGGCGGCCTGCTCGGCGATCTCCGGGCTGCGGATCGAGCCGTGCCAGACGAACGGCGGGACGCCGTCCAGCGGGCGGGGGGTCGAGGTGAACGACTGCAGGGGAGTGCGGAATCGGCCCTGCCAGTCGACCACGTCCTTACGCCACAACTGGTGCAGGAGCGCGTAGTTCTCGATGGCCAGCGGGATGCCCTGGCGGATGTCCTGCCCGAACCACGGGTACACCGGCCCGGTGTTGCCGCGGCCCAGCATCAGGTCGACGCGCCCGTCCGCCAGGTGCTGCAGCATCGCGAAGTCCTCGGCGATCTTGACCGGGTCGTTCGTGGTGATCAGGGTGGTGGACGTGGAGAGGATGATCCGCTCGGTCCGCGCGGCGACGTAGCCGAGCATGGTCGTCGGTGAGGAGGGCACGAAGGGCGGGTTGTGGTGCTCGCCGGTCGCGAAGACGTCCAGGCCGACCTCCTCGGCCTTGAGCGCGATGGCCACCATCGCCTTGATCCGCTCGTGCTCGCTCGGCGTCCGGCCCGTGGTGGGGTCCGTGGTGACGTCGCCTACGGTGAAGATCCCGAACTGCATCGTGCTCACCGTCCTCCGTTTCGTTTGAAATTTCAACTACCCTTAACGTCTCAGCGGGAGGGTTATTCCTGCCCGGGCCGGCCTCGGTGACCAGGCGGCCGGACACCGGGAACGGCCGCGGGCATGACGGCCCCGGACAGGCCACCACGACACCCCCACCCGGTGCGGAAACCTTTGTCACAAGCGTGCGCTTCCCCAAAATGATCACCATCCGGGCTTTCCGTACCGGCGAACCCGGGAACGAACAGCGGATCAGCGGGAAGGCGCCCGGTGGAGCACCGTTCCACCTCGTCATTCGGTCGTGAGTGCCCGCCCGTACGGGGGACGGCTCCGCGACGGGCATCAAAGGACGTGACGCATGCACATCGATCTCACCGGCAGGACGGCACTGGTAACCGGATCCACAGAGGGGATCGGGGCGGCCACCGCCGCCGGCCTCGCGCGGGCGGGCGCGACGGTGGCCGTCAACGGCCGCACCCCGGAGAAGGTGGAGAGGGCCTGCGACGCGCTGCGCGCGGAGGTCCCCGGCGCGCTGATCGTCCCGGTCGCCGCCGACCTCGCCACCCAGGAGGGCGCGGACCACACCGTCGGCATCCTGCCGGAGGTCGACATCCTGATCAACAACCTCGGGGTCTTCGGGGTCCAGGACGCCCTGGAGATCACCGACGACGAGTGGCGCCGTTACTTCGAGGTGAACGTCCTGGCGGCGATCCGTCTCACCCGCGCCTATCTGCCGGGGATGGTGGCGCGCTCCTGGGGGCGCGTCCAGTACATCGCCAGCGACTCCGCGATCGTCATCCCCGCGGAGATGATCCACTACGGCATGTCCAAGACCGCGCTCCTGGCCGTCTCGCGAGGCTTCGCCAAGAAGGCCGCGGGCAGCGGTGTCACCGTCAACTCCGTCATCGTCGGTCCCACCCACACCCAAGGCATGGAGGACTTCGTCTACGAACTCGTCGACAGGGACCTGTCCTGGGACGAGGCCCAGCGCGTCTTCATGCGGGAGCACTGCTCGGAGTCCCTGCTGCGGCGGTTGATCGAACCGGAGGAGGTCGCCAACATGGTCGTCTACCTCAGCTCACCACAGGCCTCCGCCACCACCGGCGGCGCGCTCCGCGTCGACGGGGGCTACGTCGACGCCATCCTCCCCTGACCGATGGCGCACCCCGGCGCGGCGCGCGGTGGTCAAGGCTTCGTCGGCGAACGCGGGGATAACCCGGCGAGGCGGACGGGTAAGGGTGCGCCGTGGACCGTGAAGAGACCGCCTCGGGGCCGGGCGCGTCCGGCGTGCCGGCGTACTGAGCACGGCGAGCGATGCCCCCGCTCTTCCGGCGGGCCGCCGACCGGCTGATCGACGCCGCTCCGGACTGGCTGGTCGAGACGGTCCGGCCGGCACCCGCGGCGCTTCGATGGTGGCCGATGCTGCGCATGGCCGTGGCGGTGACCGTCCCGCTTCTCGGAGGGGCCGCCGCCGGGCACGTCACGGCCGGCCTGCTGCCCGCCATGGGTGCCATGAACGCCGGGACGGCCGACCGGGGCGGCCCGTACCGGGCCAGGATCATCCGGATGGGCGCGGCCGGCGCCGCCGGGGCGCTGGGATATCTCATCGGGGCCGCGGTCCGCGACCACGGCTGGTGGGTGGTGCCGGTCATGGTGGCCGTTTCCGTGCTGTCCGCACTGATCAGCACGAGTGGGGGCACGGGCTCGGCTGCCGGGCTGCAACTGCTGGTGATGACCGTGATCGCCGGCGGCATAGCGCTGCCGGGACCGCCCGGCCTGAACGCGCTGACGTTCCTGCTGGGCGTGCTGTGGGTGATCGTGCTGGGGGTCGCCGACTGGCCCCTCCACCCGCGCGCGCCGGAGGAGACCGCGGTGGCCGAGGTGTACCGGGCCCTCGGCCTGCTGTTCACCGATCGCGGCGCCGACGCCCTGGCCGCGTTCGACACCGCGCTCAGGAACGCCTACGACACCGTCCTCGGCGCCCGCTCCCCGGCGGTGGGGCTGGATCCCGGGCGCACCCGGCTGGTCGCCCTGCTGAACCAGGCCTCGCTGATCCGCAACGCACTGCTCTCGCTGTGCCACGAGGGGCGCGAGCCGCCCGAGGAACCGGCGTCCGCCGTCGAGGGCGTCGCCGCATCGCTCACCGGCGGGCCCGCGCCGCGGGCGGTGCGCCACGAGGGCGACTCACCCGCCGTACGCGCCCTCTCCTCCGCCGTCCAGGGGGCGGTCGACCTGGCGTCCGGCGGCGACGTCGCGGCCGACCAACTGCCGTACGAACCGGTCGGCTACCGCTCCCGGCTCCGGGCCGTTCTGGAGAAGATGTGGTATGGCCACCTCGTCCGGGTCTACACGATCAGGCTCGCGCTCTGCATGGGCGTCGCCGCCGCGGTCAGCCGGCTCGGCTGGTTCGATCGGTCCTACTGGATGACACTGACCGTCGCGCTGGTGCTCAAGCCCGACTTCGGGTCGGTGTTCGCGCGCGCCGTGCAGCGCGCGCTCGGGACCGTCGCGGGTACGTTGATCGGCACCCTGATCCTTCTCCTGGTGCCGTACGGCCCGCTGCTGCTGATCCCCATCGCGGTGTGCGCGGCGCTCCTGCCCTACGGCATGCAGCGCAACTGGGGCCTGATGTCGACCTTCCAGGCACCGCTGGTTCTGTTCCTGGTGGACCTGTTGACCCGCGGGGGGCCGGAACTGGGCAGGATCCGGATCGTGGACACGCTGGTCGGATGCGTGATCGTCCTGCTACTGGGGTACCTGCCGTGGCCCGGGAGCTGGGAGGCACCGGTCGGACCCCGGTTCGCCGACGCGGTGTCGGCCACCGCGAACTACCTCAGGTACGCCTTCGACCCCGAGCACCACGGCAGGGCGCTGCTCCTCCGCAGGGTGTACGACGCCCTGGCCGACCTGCGGACGGTCTTCCAGCGGGCGATGACCGAGCCACCTGTGATCAGCAGACGCGTCACCACCTGGATGCCCGCGATGACCGCGCTGGAACGGGTGGCCGACGCGACCGTCGCCACCGTCGCGCGCACCGGGCGCGGCGCGCCGCCCCCGCCGCGGGCGGCGGTCCAGGCCCTGGCGGAGTCCCTGGAAGGCATCGCCAGGGACGTCCGCGCGGGGCGGAGACCCGGCGATTCCGGGGCCTGCGCCGACGAGACGCTGGAGCGGATCGACTCCGCCGTACGCAGCCTGCGCGACACGGTGGCGGGAGACCGCTAGTGCTCCGTTCCTCATAGCAAGTAGACGAACTTGCGGCGCAGGGCTCGGGGCTGCGGGGGCGGTCGTCCCCAGATCCAGGGATGGGCGTGGGCGTTGAGCTGGGCGGTGGCGAGGGTGACCGCGTGGGTGATCTCGGTGGCGTCGGCGAAGGTCTGCCCGGCGAACGCCGCCTTGCGCAGCAGCCGCCACCAGCCCTCGGCCAGTTGATCCGGTGCCCGCCGACCGACCAGCCGGGCGCGGGCGGGGAGGTTCGCGGGGTCACCGGTCCCGGCTCGTCGGCGCAGATGACCGTGGTACCGGGTGGCGGCTGGGTGTAGAGGGCGATGACCTCGGCTCTTTTGGGGCGAAGTCCGGATCGGTCGAGGTGGTCCAGGAGCGGGGACGGCGCTGGTGCGCAGCCCCTGCCGGCTGAACACGATGATCTGCGCTCTCATGATCCTCGGCCGGGGGCATGACGGGCCCCGGCCGGCTTGCGGATCTGTCGTTTCTCTTCGGCGTCCATCGGTGGACGCGCATGCAGCAGTTTCGGCATGACAATCCCCCCTGAGACCATCATCACCTCAGGTCAGAAGGGATCTTTGACTCCATTCAGGAACGCAGCACTAGCGGCTGGAACGGCCTGGCGGACCCACCCCTGCGCGCGATGTCCGTGCTCATCGCGAATGATTGTCGCGGTCCGCGGGTGCTGCTTGAATCGGGATCGTGGTCCTCGACGAATTACGCGATCTTCTCAACCGCCATGCTCGGCCTGATCTGCGGACTTCCATCGAGGACGTGCTGATCTTCAAGGCCGAACACCCCCAGCCGCCGACGCCGACGACCTACGGCAAGGTGCTGGCTGTGGTCGCGCAAGGAGTAAAACGGTTCGCGTTGGGCGACACGGTCTACGAGTACCGGGAGGGGCAGTATCTCGTCGCCTCGGTCGACCTGCCGGTGACCGCCCACTTCGCCAAAGCCAGCCCGGAGCTGCCGGGGCTCGGGGTCGGGCTGACCCTGCATCCGGCCACCGTCGCCGAGGTACTGCTGCAGGCGGCTCCCGGTGACCTCCCGGAGCTCGGTGACGACGCTCCGCCGGGCCTGGCCGTCAGCACCGCTTCGGCCGAACTCCTCGACGCCGTCGTCCGCCTGGTGCGCCTGCTCGACCGCCCCCAAGACATCGCCGTCCTCGCGCCCCTCATCAAACGAGAGATTCTCTGGCGGCTCATCACCAGCGACCAGGGCCCCGTCATCCGCCAGTTCGGCCTGCCTGACAGCAGCCTCAGCCACATCGCGCGCGCTGTTCAGTGGATCCGTGACCACTACGCACAGCCGTTCCGGGTCGAGGACGTGGCCAAGCTGGCGGGGATGAGCGTCTCCGCTTTCCACCGGAGCTTCCATGCAATCACCGCGATGAGCCCGATCCAGTTCCAGAAACAGATCCGGCTCCAGCAGGCGCGACTCCAGCTTGCGGCGGCTCCCGCCGACATCGCCGCTGTCGGCCGTCGCGTGGGCTACGACAGTCCCTCGCAGTTCAGCCGCGAGTACCGTCGCCAGTTCGGGGCATCCCCCAGCCAGGACGCCATGCGCCTGCGCGCCACGAGCTGAGTTCCGTAGTGGTCAGTCCTCCAGGACGCGGTCGAGACGGATCGGCAGCTGCCGCTGCCGGACCCCGGTGGCATGCCAGACAGCGTTGGCGATCGCAGCCGCAGTGCCGACGTTCCCGATCTCACCGGCACCTTTGACTCCCATGGGGAGGCCGGGTTCGTGGTCAGGCACGAATTCGGCTTCGATGTCGGGAACGTCGGCGTGTGCGGCGATGTGATAGCCGGCGAAGTCAGGGTTGACGTGCCGCCCCGAGACCGGGTCACCGACGCCCTCTTCGTGCAGAGCCATGGACAGCCCGCCGACCATTCCCCCGATGACCTGGCTGCGGGCCATGAGCGGGTTGATCACCCGGCCCACGGCGAACAGCCCGAGCAGCCGCCGCACGCGCACCTCACCGGTCGCCGGGTCGACGGTGACCTCGGCGAAGACGGCGCTGTAGGCGTGTCGTTCCCTGGATGGCAGCTCGCCGAGCAGGTGCGTCGTGTCGACCGTGACCGTCGCCGGCCGTTCCGGGCCGCGCATCTTCGCCGCGGCCTCGGTGATCGCCCACGCCCAGGACGCGGTCCCGCGGGACCCGCCCGCGCTCCACGCGGGGCCGAGGTCGCTGTCGGAGATCCGAAGCCCGATCTTCTCCACGCCGACCTCCAGCGCATCGGCGGCGATCGCGGTCAGCGCGGTGCGGGCGCCCGTGCCCAGGTCGGTGGCGGCGACGACCACGGTGAAGGTGCCGTCCGGCTCGGCCGTGATGGACGCCGTAGAGGGGAACGCCCCGGTGCTGAAGGACGTGGCGGCCAGCCCGGTGCCGACAAGCAGGGATCCCTCCCGCCGCATCCGCGGCCGGTGGTCGCGATCTGCCCAGCCGAACCGGCGTGCGCCTTGACGCAGGCACGCGACCAGATTCCGGCTGCTGAACGGCAGTCCGGACACGGGACCGACGACGGGCTCGTTGCGCAGCCTGAGCTCGAGCGGGTCCATCTCCAGGCGCTCCGCCAGCTCGTCCATGGCCGATTCGAGCGCGAACGAGCCGGGCGCCGCGCCGGGGGCACGCATGGAGTACGGCGGCAGGATGTCGAGCGGAACCGCCGTGAGCCGGGTGCGGATCGCGGGCGCCGCGTAGAGCGTCTTGGTGAGCTCGGTGCACCCCTCGATGTACTCCGCGAGCGGGGACAGCTCGAACGCGGCCACGTGGTCGATCGCCCGCAGGCGCCCATCGGCATTGGCTCCGATCCGGATCACCTGGTCCGTGGCCGGCCTCTGCGCGGTGGCCAGGAACACCTGGTCGCGGGTGAGCGTGACCCGCACGGGCCGCCCGAACCGCGTCGCGGCCATCACGGCCAGGATCAGCTGCGGCCCGCACATGCCCTTGGACCCGAAGCCTCCGCCGACATGCTCGACACGGATACGCACCCGCTCCGGAGGCAGGCAGAAGAGCGTGGCCAGGGTGACGGCGATCTGGTACGGCCCCTGGTTGGAGTCGACGGCCTGCAGGCGTTCTCCCTCCCACCAGGCGGTCGCCGAGTGCGGCTCCATGGCGCTGCAGTGCTCCTCGGGCGTGCCGTACCTCTCGTCGACCACTACCGCGGAGGCGGCCAGCTCGGCGTCCACATCGCCGACGTCCACGGGCCCGTCGAAGAGGGCCGATGCCGGACGGCCCGCCGGGTGGCCGAAGAAGAACTCCGTGTCATGCGGTTGCACGTCATAGACCACCGGCAGCGCCTGGGCGGCGGCACGGGTCTGTTCGGGCGTCTCGCCCACCACGAGGGCGATGGGGCGGCCCGCGTGCGGGATCACGTCATCCTGCAGGAGTCGCAGCCCTCCGTCCGGACCGAAGAAGTGCCCTGCTTCCGGGTTGAGCCGGGGCGCATTCCTGTGGTCGATCACGCCCAGCACGCCGGGCATGTCCTGAACGGCCGCGACGTCGATGTCGAGGACGCGCCCGCGGGTGATGGTGGAGACGACGACTGCGCCGAAGGCCAGGCCCGGCACCGGCTCGTCGGCGGAGTAGCGGGCGCTGCCGGTGACCTTGGCTCGGCCCTCGACGCGGGGCCGCGCGGCCCCGACGGCTCCCGCGGCCGTCGGGACCGAGGATTCAGCGTTCATGGGTGATCTCCTTCAGTACGGCGAAGCCGCCAGGTCGGTCAAGACGGCCACGATGAGATTGCGCGCCAGCGTCACCTTGTAGGCGTTGCCGGGCAACGGCTCGGCGGCGGCCAGCTCGGCTTCGGCGGCCGTCCGGAATCGGTCGGCGGTGGCGGGGCCGTCCAGCAGCAGGCTCTCGGCGGTCCTGGCGCGCCAGGACCGCGACGCGACCCCGCCGAGGGCGATCCGCGAGTTGCGCACCACCCCGTCGCGGATGTCCAGGTCGGCGGCGATGGACACGGTCGCGAAGGCGTACGACGCGCGCTCGCGGACCTTCCGATACCGCGAGAGCGGCGAGATGGCGGACTCCGGGAGACGCACCGCGGTGATCAGGGCTCCGGGCGGCAACGCCGTCTCCCGCTCTGGCGTGTCGCCGATGGGCAGGTAGAACTCCTCCAGTGGGATGTCCCCGGCGCCGTCGAGGGTCTCGTAGCGCACGACCGCGTCGAACGCGGCCAGCGCGACCGCCATGTCCGACGGGTTCGTGGCCACGCAGTGCGGCGACCAGCTGAGGACGGCGTGGTTGTGGTGCGCGCCGGCGATTGCTGAGCATCCGCTGCCGGGGGCGCGTTTGTTGCACGGTTGCGAGGGGTCGGCGAAGTAGGAGCACCGGGTCCGCTGCAACAGGTTCCCTGCCACCGTGGCCATGTTGCGCAGCTGGCCTGACGCGCCCGCCAGCACTGCCTGGCTCAGCGCCGGATACCGGCGCCGCACCTCGGGGTGGGCGGCGAGATCGCTGTTGGTCGTCGTCGCACCGATCTCCAGCCCACCGCCGGGTACCTGCCGGATGCCGTCCAGCGGAAGGAAACGAACGTCCACCAGCCGGGTGGGGGACTCGACACCGGCTTTCATCAGGTCGACGAGGTTCGTGCCGCCGCCGAGGTAGCGGACGTCGTCGTTCCCGGCGACCAGTCTGAGCGCCTCACTGATCCCCGAGGCGCGCTGATAGGCGAACTCCTTCATCGGGCCTCCTCCAGGATCGCGCGCACGATCGACGGGTACGCGCCGCAGCGGCACAGGTTGCCGCTCATCCGCTCGCGCACCTCTGCCGCGTCCAACGCCGGCGCCGGGCCGTCCGGGCAGAGATCGGCGGTGACCGCGCTGGGCCAGCCCGCCGCATGCTCGGCCAGCATCCCGACGGCCGAGCAGAGCTGCCCGGACGTGCAGTAACCGCACTGGAACCCGTCGAGCCGTACGAAAGCCTGCTGGATCGGCCGCAGCTCGCCGTCACCGGCGAGGCCTTCGACGGTTGTGACCTCGGCGTCCTCGGCGGCGACCGCAAGCGTCAGGCAGGACAGCACCCGCCTGCCGTCCAGCAGCACGGTGCAGGCGCCGCACTGGCCGTGGTCGCAGCCCTTCTTCGGCCCGGTGTGGCCGGTGTCCTCGCGCAACGCGTCGAGCAGCGTCCTGCGATTGTCGAGGCACAAACGATGTGTCGCGTCGTTGACGCGCAGCGAGATCACACTACGGGTGTCGTTGGTCATGGTCTTCCTTCCTTCAGGCGCGGCATGCCCGGGCGCGTGAGGCCGGATGGCAGGGGGCTGGCGGCGCATGCGTCGCGGCTGGCCCGCTCGCGCGCGTACCGGGCGGTCTCGACGACGATCAGAGTGATCAGGAGGGTCACCAGTCCCGCCAGCCCAGCCAGCGGCGGCAGGACGACGGCAGCAGGCGTGGCCGCAAGGATGGCGCAGGCCGCCAGCAGCCGGGGGCGGCTCAGCGTGTGGTGCATGCGGCGCTCGAACAGCAGATGCCCGACGAGGTACAGCGTGAAGCCACCGAAGAGAGCGAGCGCGGAGAACACGCCCAGCGGCCGGCTGTCCCCGGCGTGTGCGAGCACGCCCTCCACACCCAGGGCGGTGAGCAGGATGCCGGCGATGAGAGGCAGGTGCCCGTAGGTGTAGGCCTCGACAGCCAGGCGCAGCCTCGTTTCGCCTCGTGCCCGTCCGAGCCGGTGCTCGGCCGCACGTGCCACCACCTCGAAGTACAGCCACCACAGGCACACCGCGACGGCGACGCCGAGGACGGCGGCGAGCAGCAGGGCCCCGCTCATGGGCCGGTCGGCGGCGCCGACGCCGATGGCCAGGAACGACTCGCCGATGGCCAGAATGACGAACAGGCCATGACGCTCGCTCAGGTGGGCCGGGCTGTGCAGCCGCCACTGGCCGTGCCTAGCCGTGAGGTAGATGCCGACCCAGTCCACCAGGAGGGCGACGGAGAACAGAAGCACCTGTGTCCAGCCCCCGAGCAGCGCCCCGGACACCAGCAGAACCGCGCTCGTCAGCATGGGCAGCCAGGTGATCGCGATCTGCCGTCGCAGCCCGGCGTCACCGGTCGCGGCCACCGCGAAGACCGCGAGGTGCACCCAGCGGACCAGCAGGCAGGCGCCCACCAGCACCACAGGACCGTTCAGGCCGCCCGGCTCGTCGTCCCATGCTTCGGGGATGGTCAGGCCGACGACGAACATCGCCGTCATCGCGACGACCATTCCCGCCCGCGGCAGACCCTGGTCGGCTCGTGAGTGGTTGCCCAGCCAGGTGTAGCCGGACCAGGTGCCCCACAACAGTGCGAGCATCAGCAGCCCCCGGAGCACGCCGGGAGCGCTGTGCTGCTGGGCCATATAGCCGTTGAGCTGCGTTATCGCGAAGACGTAGACCAGGTCGAAGAACAACTCGAAGGGCGTCGCACGATGGTCCTCACCGGTGGAGCGAACGTTGCCGTGTCCACGTTTCACACCCATGGTCACCCCTCCAGGTCATGCGACGCGTGCGCGTCCATCGGGGACCAGCGGGCGCGTCTGCGCCGGGACGCGGGGCCTTCGGCAGAAGTAAACGAATGCGGGCGGCACATTGGCCCACACCGTGCGGCTGACCACGACCTCATCGAACCGCTCGCCCAAGGACTGCCGTAGCCGGCGAGCCGGGGGAGCCCACCGCGTGTAGGTGTCCGCGAACGTGGTGAACGCGCCATGCGGGGCGAGAGCGTGGGTGACGGCGCAGAGGAGGTCGTCCTGCAGGCCCGGTCGCAGGAACGCGGCACGGTTGACGGCGCTCATCGGTTGGCCCCTTGTGCTGGCTGAAGGGCCTCGTCCGGCGAGGCGGGGGTCAGGACGCGGGCGAGCCAGTCGTTGCGGGTACGGCGGGCGGTGGCGGAGATCCGGGCATGGGGGTAGAGCGCGTCGAATCCATGGAAGCCGCCCGCCCAGACATGCAGCTCTGCCTGGCCGCCGGCCACCCAGATCCTGGTGGCGTAGGTGACGCCCTCATCGCGGAAGACCTCTGCCGTGCCGGCGTCGATGTAGGTGGTCGGCAGGCCGGACAGGTCGCCGGCGATCGCAGGTGAGACATAGATGGACACAGCCTGGTCGGCCAGGGGGCCGAGGATCGATCGCCATCCGAACTCGTTCATCTCGCGGGTCCAGACACCGGGGTCGCCGGAGAACTGGTGGCTGGAGACGGTGATGTTGCGATGGTCGAGCATGGGACAGATCAGCACCTGCGCGGTGATGGCGGGGGCGCCGCGGTCACGCGCCAGAAGGGCGAGCCCGGCAGCGAGACCACCGCCGGCGCTGGCCCCCGCGACGATGATGCGCCCCGGGTTGATACCGAGCTCGCCAGCGTGCTCGGCGATCCAGAGCAGGCCCTGGTAGCAGTCTTCGACCAAGGTCGAGCCGGTTGCCTCCGGTGCCAGCCGGTAGTCGACGGTGGCCACGACGGCGCCGAACAGTTCGAGCCATTCCAGCGGGATGTCGATGTTCGAGAACCGGTCACCCATGATCATTCCGCCACCGTGGATCCAGTAGACGCACGGCGCCGCCGCCGTGGAACGGCCGGGGGTGAAGATCGACAGGGGGATCTGGGCGCCGTCTTGGCCGGTCACCGTCACCTCGCGCCGGTCGATCGCGCGACCCTCGAGGTACGGTTCCACCGATGTCACGGACAGGTGGCGCATCTGGGCGAGCATCTCGGGGTCGAGCCGGGATACCAGGGGCATGTCCGCAAGAAGCTCCCGCAGTTCGGGATCGAGGTCGGGTCTGGCCAATGTCACGATGAACTCCTCCTGGTTCAGGTTCAGAAAGCGGCTTTGCCGCCGACCGGTACCGCGTCGGCGTATTCGGACTCGCCGGCGAGTAGCGACTGGAGGCGTGCGACCAACGCCTGCGCCTGCTGGGTGGCGAAGAACATTGCGTGCGCCTCCCGGCTGACCCACCCTTCCGTGACGTGCACGACGTCCCGGTTGCCGGACGAACGGCTGACCAGGAACACGACGCAGTCCTTGTTCGGTAGTGACGGTGCGTTGAGCAGAAGCTGGACCAGTTCGTCGCCCTTACCCGGCTGCGCCGTCATCGTCGCGTGAAATCCATGGCCGACAGACATGGGGACGACCTCCTCACTGTGGTGCGCTGTTCGCTTGTCTCACGCCCCACTTTCGGCGCCGCCCGGGCGGCCCCACATCAGTCACTCGACTCCGAGTTCACGGCCTTTCCCGGGGCAGGCGACCTACTTGCGTGTGGAGTCACGCCTCTGGAAAACGGCCTGTCCAGGGACCACCGCCCCTGGGCGATTAGGTCATATGACAGATGCCTCGGTGCGACTCTGTGTCTCACCATCGAGGGTGTGACGAGGCTTCCAAGCCCAGAGCAGCTGTCCAAGCGCGAGGTCCGGGACCGTGCCCTGTTCGATCTGGAGGACGGGCCGGTGACCCCGTCGAACCGTGCTGAGCTGACGGCTGTCGCACGTCTGCTCAACGTGCTGCTGGTGAGCCTGGTCGTCTCCTCGTTGCAGTACGAGCAGCATGCGCACCTCGTCCGCGCGCCGTCATACCGGCCGATCTCCGAGTTTCTCCACGCCTGCGCGGACCAGGACCGTGGTGGGGCCAGGCTGCTCGCGGCGCGGATCTGGCAGCTCGGCTTCGCCGCCGACTACGACCCGCAGCACCTGTCCGCCCGGTCGTGCGTCACCTTCCAGACCTTCCCCGACGGGGACCTCACGGGCATCGTTACGCAGGATCTCCTCACGGCGCGGATCCTCGTCCAGACCCTGCAGGAGGCGGTGCGCTGGGTCGGGAACAGCGATCCGACCACCCGGCAACTGCTGGAGCGGCTGCTCGAAGAGAAGGAGAGCCAGGCTGACGCGCTCAGCGCGCAGGCGGCTGCGACTCGTCGGGATGCGACGACAGCGCATCCCTGAGCCCCGCGCGGGAGGTGACGCCAAGCTTGGGGAAGATCCGGTACAGATGCGCGCCGACCGTTCGGTGCGACAGGTACAGGCGCTCGGCGATCTGCTTGTTGCTCAGACCGCTCGCCGCCAGCTGCGCGATCTGAGCCTCCTGCGCAGTCAGGGCGGTCGGACCACCCGACAGCACGTCAACCTGCCGGTGGCCGGCCGCGCTCAGCTCGCTCCGGGTGCGCGCCAGCCACGGCTCCGCGCCCATGGCGGCGAACCCGTCACAGGCGAGGAGCAGCTGCCGACGAGCCTCCGACGCCGATCGGCCACGGCGGAGCCTCTCGCCGAACGCGAGCCGTACCCGCGACGCGTCGAACAACCACCGCTCGCTCGCGGGACTGGCCAGCAGAGCCTCCAGCCGCGACATCGCCGCGTCGTCATCGAGAACGAGAGCCTCCGCGCCGGCCTGGATCAGCGCCATCCTGCTCGACAGCGAGGCCACGTCGGCAGCCCGCATCGCCTCTACGTGCGCCCTGGCCTCGACCGTGCGTCCGACTCGCACCGCCGCCTCGACCAGGTCGAACATGACCCAGGTGCAGTGCGGTGCATGCGAGGCCAGGACGCCGGGCGGGCTCATCGCGGCGGCGTGCCGGAAGGCGGCGTCGTAGTCGCCCCGGCCCAGCGCAGCCAGGGCGCGCGGATGGTGCGCGAACAGGGCCGCAGCCGACACACCGCGCGGCAGCGCCCAGTGCGTGATCTCGTCGGCCAGTGTGTACGCCTCGTCGAAACGGCCCCGGCCGGCGGCGACGATCGCCCTGTTGTACAGGAAATACCACTCGAAGAACGAGAAGCCGCTGGCGTCACAGACCCGATGCCCCTCCAGAGCGAGTTCCTCGGCCTCGTCCCACCGGCCGACGAGGTAGTCGTCCAGGCACAGGTGCATCAGGGCGCCGAGGTGCCGGCGGGGTGCTCCGCCGTTCCGCCCCTGCTGAACCAGGCGCCATGAGGACTCGCGGCAGTCGGCCAGGCGGTCCAGGTAGACCGATGCCGTACCGATCCGCATGATGCGCGTGGGATCCCCCTCGTCGGGGAGGGTGCGGAGGATTTCGTCGATCGCCGGCCGGGCCGAAGCCGCAGTGCGTACGGGGTCGGGGAACGTCTTGCTCGCCAGTGCGAGCACGTCGGGCGGCGATGGCTTCAGCCTGCGCAGCGCCCGGTAGAACGGTTCCCAGTACTCCGGATCGCTGCCGTACCAGCACAGCAGCAGCAAGGTGTGCATGGCTTCGATCAGGGCGGGGTCGTCGGCGCGGAATCCGTGGTCGCCGGTCTCGATGGCTCCCAGCAGGAGGCGGTGCGCGGTGTTCACATCGCCGTCTCCGTTGAGCATCAGGAAGGCGGCCGCGTTGGCGGCCAGCAGGGAACCCGCCGAGTCCGGGTCCGACCGGCGCGCATCCGTCAGGAGCGACTGGGCGTCCTCGACGGCGCCGCCGGCTTCGGCACCGATGTAGGCGGCCTCGGCGAGCCGCCGGCCACGGCTCGCGCCGGTCGAGCTGAGTTCGGCGGCGCGGATCAGAGCCGCGACCGCGGCGAAGGCGTCTCCGCGGAGCATGACGCGGTGCGCCGAGTCCTCCAGCAGCTGCGCCACCGTCTCATCCGGTCCGGTGGCAGCCGCCGCGAGGTGCCACGCGCGGCGTTCCTGGTCGACGTCCAACGCTCCGGCGAGAGCGAGGTGCGCGCTGCGTCGCTCCTCGTGGGTGGACACCGCCACGATCGCCGACCGGATCAGCGGGTGCCGGAACGCGATCCGCGCCGTGGCGTCGTCCACGCGTACCAACTGCGCCCGCTCGGCCGGGGCGAGGCCGGCCAGGCCGTGCCCGGCCCCCACGGCGGCCCTGAGCACCCTGATGTCGCCGTTGCCCTCGAACGTGGCCAGCAGTAGCAGCCTGCGGGTCGGCTCCGGCAGATCAGCCATCCGCGTGGCGAACATCGCCTGGAGCCTGTCGCTGAGCGGAACCACCTCAAGGTGGGTCACCGGGTGATACGCAGCACCCAGCAGCGTGGACGGCAGCTCAGTCAGCGCCAGCGGATTGCCTTGGGCGAGGTCGAGCAGCCGTCGCCGGACGCGCGGCGGCATCTCCGGGAAACCAGCGTCGACCAACCGCCCGGACGCCTCATGGTCCAGCGGCCGGACCGTCATCTCGGTCAGTCCCCGCGGATCCAGGAAGCTCGCCGCGCCCGTTCTGGCGGAGACCAGCAGCCCGGCCTGGGTACCCTCCAGACGGCGGGCGACGAAGCTCAAGACGACGGCGCTGGCCCGGTCGATCCAGTGCACATCGTCCACCAGAAGAGCGAGCGGCGCATCGGCGGCTACCGCCTTGACGAGCAAGAGCGTCGCGTTGCAGACCAGGAGCGCGTCCGTGGGCGCCCCCACACCGAAACCGAGCGCCACCGACAACGCCTCCCGCAGACCGGGCGGGAGGCGCTCGATGTCGGCGTTCAGCGGCAGAAGCAGCTGGTTGAGGCAGGAGTAACTGACTTCCGCCTCGAACTCCGACCCTGACGCTCGCAGAACCCGCATGTCCGCCGTGATGGCGAGCTCTGCCACGGCGGCCATGAGAGCGGATTTGCCCACCCCGGGCTCGCCCCAGAGCAACCGCGTGTCGCCGCGCTGCCGGGCGGCATCGAGAAAACCGGCGAGCTGGTCGAGCTCGGCACGGCGTCCGAAGAGTTCACCGCCGCCCACAGGCACCTCACAGCGTCGGCCATGTCCTACCTGCCCGACGCGACTCGCCGCACCACGACGGCTGTCGCATAAGGCGTCGCGAGCATATCCCGCGATGCGGCGGACATGGCGGCGTCATTGGTCTCCTTCGGCCGAGAAGGCAGAATCGGGCAACAGTTAGCGAGAATCGAACAAGCCAGAGACCTGGAAGCGCCAAGGCGCGTCTTGACCGTCGCGGCCAGCCCGGCCGGCGCCTGCGGCGCACGATGCGCCGCCCCAGAGAGGACGCGGCTCAGCTTGTCTTCCAGATCGGTGCCATGGCCGAGACCGAGCGGGAAGCGATTCGCGAGGCGATGCTGGAAGGACTGGACGCCGCGGCCCGCAAAGGCAACCACGGCTGCCGACCCCCCGTCATCACCGACCACATGCTCCACACCGTGCTGCGACGCCGCGCGGCCGGCGAACCCGTTGAGAGGATCCACCTCCGCTCTGGCCGGCGAGGTCAAGGCGACCTCGCCGTCGATCCCGGCCGTCCGGCGCCCGGTGTTGCGTTGAGTGACCTGGCGGACGCTGACCAGCGTGTTCGACCAGAACCTCATCGAAGGGTTCACTCGCGTTCACCCGTCCGGTCTTCCCCTTGCCCGATTGCTCCCCCAGACGGAACAGGGGCCCTTAGGCGTCTTCCCCGAGCTTCGCACCCCAGTGAGCAAGACCCACAGGCGCACGTCGGGGCGGGGACCGATCTCGAACACTAATCAGGAACTACGCACTAGGGCTGATCCGGTCCCGGGCCGTGCGTTATATGAACAGGCTCAGTCCATTGGGCGGCGTACCTGGAGAACAGCGGTCCGGCGATGGCGACGGTCGGCACGGCGATGAGCACGCCCAGGCCCAGCGCGATACCGAGATCGGCCTTGAGGGCGTCGATGGCGAACCAGCGGTCCGGGTGGGGAGGGACGAGCCCGTGCATCACCGACAGGCCCGCGAGCGCGGCCGGGACAAGCCGGCCGGGGGAGGTCGTGGCGGGCTCGGCGAGCATGATCAGAACGGTGCTCACCTCGCCCTCCCGGCCTCGCCTGCGTCTCGGGGGCCACCGGGATCGGCGGGACCGGTGGGGTACGGGTCCGGTCGCGTCCGGGGGACGGCCGCCGCGGCGAGGTAGGCGTCCACGAGCTCGCCGACGGGCCTGGCGAAGTCGAGAACGATCCCGTGCTCGTCGGGCCCGAGGGGCTCCAGGGTCCTGAACTGCGAGTCGACCAGCGAGGCGGGCATGAAGTGCCCCGGACGGCCGGCGACCCTCCGGCGTACGGCGTCGATCTCGCCGTGCAGATGGACGAAGCTCACCGTCGGCGCGGATTCCCGCAGGATGTCGCGGTAGCTCCGCTTGAGCGCCGAGCAGCTCACCACCCCGCCGGTGGCGGCGTGGTCGGCGAGCCAGGCACCGATCGCGCGCAGCCACGGCAGCCGGTCGTCGTCGTCGAGGGGGATGCCCGCCGACATCTTGGCGATGTTGGCCTCGTTGTGGAAGTCGTCGGCGTCGGCGAACGGCACCCGTAACCGCCGGCTGAGGGCGGCGCCCACGGTGGTCTTGCCGGAGCCGGTCACGCCCATGACGACGAGTGGCGCGGTTCCGGGAGCCGGTGCGGCGGAATCCTCAGCGGGGTTCATTGATGAGGGCCTCCCATGTCGCTCTGCGCGACAGCCTGACGGGGTTGGTGATGACCGACCTGGGCTCACGGTCGTTAAGATCGGGTGCGGGCATTGACGAAGGATCATGCGATGGCGGGCCGCCCCGGGGGCGACGACCGGACGAGTATGGGACTACACCGGAGCGTCCTCGATAAACTCGATCTTTCCGATCGTTTCAGGCGGCCGCCGCACCGGTCAGGTGTCGAGGGCCGAGCCGGCCTCTGGGACGGGGGCCGGAGTGTGCGGCCGGTCGGTCGCTGAGGGAGGCAGGGGCGTCAGGGCTTGCGGGCGACGCCGCAGAATTGGGACACCTCATCGGGCTCGCCCCACGGGCTGTGTTCCGGACGCCATCTGGAGCAGGACACCACGCCGGGCTCCAGCAACTCCAGACCGTCGAAGAACGTGACGAGGTGGTCGCGGTCGCGGGCCACGATCGGGGTGCCGCCTCGCTCCATGAACTGCCGCATCGCCTCGTGCATGGCATCGCCGTGGACCTCGGCGGTGGCGTGCGCGATCACCAGGTGGCTGCCCGAGGGGACGGCGTCGACCAGGTCCCGTACGACCTGCCTGGCCTCGGCGTCGTCGGTGATGTGATGCAGGATCCCCAGCAGCATCAGCGCGACGGGTTCGGTGAGGTCGAGGGTCTTCTCGGCGGCCCGCAGGATGCGGTGGGGTTCGCGCAGGTCTGCGTCGATGTAGTTGGTGACCCCTTCAGGGGTGCTGATGAGCAGGGCGCGGGCGTGCACCAGGACCAGCGGGTCGTTGTCGACGTAGACGACCCGGGACTCCGGGGCGATCCGCTGCGCCACCTCGTGGGTGTTGTCGGCGGTGGGCAGGCCCGTGCCGATGTCGAGGAACTGGCGGATACCGGCGTCGGCGACGAGGTGGCGGACGCAGCGGCCCAGGAACGCCCGGTCGGCCCGGGCCGAGTCGACGATGCCGGGGATGAGCCCCTCGACCATGTCACCGGCGTCGCGGTCGGCGGGATAGTTGTCTTTTCCACCCAGCCAGTAATTCCAGATGCGGGCCGAATGCGGCCGGTCGGCATCAAGTTCCACGGGCTGCCAGTCTGATTCGCGAGAGGTACTCATGGGGGCCGGTTCCGTTCATGAGGTATTCGCACTGAATGGGATGGGATGTAGTGGATCACATCCACGACGGTCACGGCAAACCCCCTCGATGCCTATGGTCGCGGCAGGCCGGTGCCGGACCCGCTGCCGGCCTCCGCGGTGGTCTACGGTCCTCGGGGCGTGCAGAAGGCGGGGTCGGGTCGTCGCGAAACTCGCGTGCCCGGGATTTTCCGCGACAGTTCAGTGGTGTGAAGAGAGCTTCGGGATCTGCGTCTATGTAATATCGCTAATATCATGATAAATGCCCTGGATGACTATCGGATTTCGGCAACGTTCCAGTAACGCTTCGCTGTCTTCCGCCTATTTTGGTGGCGAAAAGTTATATTGACGCTGACGGGGAAGGCGTGTGCTGCCGACTGGATCTCGGCGACCGGAATACGGTTGCCGGGAATCATGGAAGCGGATATGCAAACCGGCTTATCGCGCTTCATGGATATTGGCCGCGTTTGCCGTTTCTCGCATAGATTGCAGGGCTTCGTCCTGCCCTCACCCGCTAGGATTCCCAGCCGGGAGCCAGTGTGACGCCATCATCTGACAGACCACCGAATCCGCGGACAGCCGGGGCCGTCCCGGTCCCCGGGTGGGCGGAGCCGCTTCGCGCGCTGAGAGCGGCGCTGGCGGTCGTGCTGTTGATGTCGCTGGTGACGGCCGTGCTGGGGGTGCCGACCGCGACCCGGGCCGAGACCACATCTCACCCGAGCGCGTCGGCCGCCGAAACCATCCCCGGCATCGGTGCGGTGCTCGGTACCGGGTTCAGCGTGCTTCCCGCTGACGGGCCGTGCGTGTTCGAAGACGACCGGCTGGACGGCGCGGACGGCCTTTCCGGCGCTGTGCCGGACGGAACGCGTGAACCGGCGCGGGACGCCGCCGTCACACTCCACCGCACCAAGCCGTCCCAGACGAGTCCGAAGACGGGCGGGGCCCGTGGTCCACCTGTGCGTACCGAGCACCTGTTCTCAGGCGCTCTCCGTACGCACCGCATCCGGCCGAGCGCGGCCGGAGTGGATCATCCCTGCCATCGTGAGGACCACGCTGATGCCCGAACGGCAAGACCCGAAGACCCATGACCGCTTACCGGCCGCGCGCCGGTTCACGTTCCAGAAATCGTTTCCGAAAGCGGATCTGAAATCCGGTTTCCTGGTTTTCCTCATCGCCCTCCCGCTCTGTCTGGGAATCGCGCTGGCCAGCGGGTTCCCGCCGGTCGCCGGTGTGTTGACGGCGATCATCGGGGGCGTCCTGGTCAGCCTGCTCGGCGGCGCCCCGCTGACCATCAAGGGCCCGGCCGCCGGCCTCATCGTGATCGCGCTGGGCGCGGTCCAGGAACTCGGCCAAGGCGACCTCGCCGCCGGATACCGGCGGGCGCTGGCCGTCGGCGTCGCCGCCGCGCTGATCCAGATCGTCTTCGCGCTGTGCCGGGTGGCCAGCGTCGGCGTGGCCATGTCCCCTTCGGTCGTGCACGGCATGCTCGCCGCGATCGGGGTCATCATCATCGCCAAGCAGACGCACGTCATGCTGGGGGTGAAGCCCCATGGCGAGCGCCCCTTCGAGCTGATCGCCGAGATTCCACACAGCCTCGCCCACGCCAACCCCCGCATCCTGCTGCTGGGCGCGGTGTCACTGGCGATCCTGTTCGGCCTGCCGCTGATCCGCGCCCGGTGGGCCCATGTCGTGCCCGCCCCGCTGGTCGTGCTCGCCGTGACCGTGCCGGTCGGGTTGCTGTTCGACCTGCACAGCCCGCACGACTACCGCTTCATGGCCATGACCTACCACCTTGGCCCCGAGTATCTCGTCCGGCTCCCCGACACCCTGCTCGACGCCGTCGCCTTCCCCGACTTCTCCATGCTGCTCACGATGACCTCGCTGAAGTACGTGGTGATGTTCGCCCTGATCGGCACCATCGAGTCCACTCTCACGGTGCTCGCGGTCGACTCCATGGCGCCGGGGAGGCGCCCCGCCGACCTCAACCGCGACCTGCTCGCCCTCGGCGGGGGCAATTTGGTGTCGTCCCTGGTCGGTGGCCTGCCGATGATCTCCGAGATCGTCCGGAGCAGGGCCAACATCGACGCCGGTGCCGTCTCGCGCCGGTCCAACTTCTTCCACGGAGCCTTCCTGCTGCTGTTCGTCAGCCTGGCCCCCGGCCTGCTCCAGATCATTCCCCTCGCCGTCCTGGCGGCCATGCTCGTCTACACCGGGACCCGGCTCGCCGCGCCCCGCGAGTTCCGCCACGCCAGGAGGGTCGGTCTCGACCAGCTGGCCCTGTTCCTGATCACAATGCTCGTCACGCTCGCCACCGACCTGCTCGTCGGCGTCGCGGCCGGGCTCGCCGCGAAGTTCGTCCTGCACCTGCTGCGCGGGGTGCCCGTCCCGGCCTTCTTCCACCCTCGCGCGCAGGCCGTCCGTACCGGTCAGGTGCTGCACGTCAGCATTCCCGGCGCCGCCATCTTCACGGCTCTGCTGCCCCTGCGGCGTACGGTGAGGCGCGCCGGCGGCGACGGTGCGGACATCACCGAGATCGTCATCGATCTCAAGGACGCCGCGGTGGTCGACCACACCTTTCTGGCCGGAACCGACGCGATGTCCAGGGAGTGGCCCGCGGCCACCCTCACCTTCCGAGGGCTCGACCGGCTGTGGCCCGTCTCGTCCCATCCGCATGCCACCAGGCGCAGGAGGCGGGCATGAACCAAATCGGTATGGTCATGTACCCGGTCAGGGAGGACCGACGTGTCGCCGTGGCGGACATGGTGGCGCGAGCGGCGAGCCTGCTGCCCGAGCAGGCGCCGTTGCAGACGTTCGTCCACCACAACACCCTGCACGCCTTCGAACACCTGCCCTTCGAGAAGGCCGTCGTCCGCGCGGCGCGGCTGTTCGGCACCGAACCCTTCCAGAGCGAGGCGGCCTTCCACGGCCACCTGGGTTCGGGGCGGATCCAGCGCGGAGACCTCGACGCGGTCGTCGGGCCGGTGACCGGCGGCGACATCCCGATCGTGCCGGGCGGCCCGACACGCCGCGAGTTCCACGCCCTACGGCTCCGGCACCTGCTCGACGTCCCCAGGGGCCCCGCGCTGCGCCGGCTGCTCCACGAGACGCCCCAGTTGTCCCGGTTCACCGTTCACATCGGCGAGCGGCGCCGCGCCGAGCTGCTACGACAGGCCCGGCGAGACCGGCGCGGGCCGGCGGTGCCCGGATCGGGCGCGCGGGCACCGGTGGAGCAGCTGCTCGAACGACTCTGGAACCGGCTGAAACGGGTGGCGCCACCCCCGAGAGAGGCCGGGCGGCCGTCGCCGCGCCCGCGTGACCGGATCCTCGCCGTCACCGGAGCGGACCCCGACGAACTCGTCCACCCGCTGATGATCCGGCTCTGCGCGGCGTTCCTGGACCAGGGGGTCGCCTACTGGCCGATGCCGGAACGAGAACGGGGCTTTCTCGGCGCCTTCCGGCGGCTTTACGGCCGGGGCGGGGGCCCGCCCGACCGGTTCCTTCGCGGACTGGCTCCCGAGCTGAGGCGGCAGGAGGCGGAGTCCTGGACGGCCGAGCGGACCGTCGCGTGGGCCCTTGGCGAGCTGGCGGTGCCCGAACGGGACTGGGCGGCCGTGATCCAGGCCACCCTGCTGTCGCTGCGCGGCTGGGCGGGCATGACGCGCCAGTTCGAGCACCGGCCCGACCGCTCGCCGGTCGAGGCGCGTCCCGCACGGCTGGTCGACCACCTGGCCGTGCAGCTCACCCTCGACGCGTACGCGGCACGCCACGTGGTGGCCGAGCGCCTCGGCGGTCGCGCCGCGCTCACCGACATCGATCGGCCTCCCCGGCTCGCTCCGGAGCCCGACCTGGAACTGGTGTACGAGGCGTTCGTCCTGGCCCAGATCATGCCGGTCGACACCGCGGTGTTCGCCGACGCCGGGCATGCGGCGGCCTGGCTGGCGGAGGTCAGGTCCTTCGACGGGATCGAGCGGCGCCGCCTGCTGCACCTCGCCTACGAGCGGCGCCATCGGATCGGGGTGCTCGACGCGCTCGCCGCGCACCACGCGCTCACCGCGACGAGAAGGTCACCCCGTCCCGTGTTCCAGGCCGTGTTCTGCATAGACGAGCGAGAGGAGTCGCTGCGACGGCACCTGGAGGAGCACTTCCCGCGGGCCGAGACCTTCGGCTACGCCGGTTTCTTCGGAGTCGCCATGATCTACCGGGGGCTGGAGGACGTGCGTCCGCGCCCTCTCTGCCCGGTCGGTGTCACGCCCCGGCATCTGGTCGTGGAGGAGCCGGTCGGCGGGACGTGGCCTCCTCGGCGCGAGAGCTCACACCGTCGCCGGGGCGCCTGGGGACGGCTGGTCGCGGTGGGGAACAGGACCCTGGTGCGCGGTGGCGCGCTCGCGCTGGTGGGTGGACTCGCCCACCTGTTCGGCCTGTTCGGCCGCTGCCTTCTCCCTCACCTGTCCCACAGCTGGTCCCGGCGGCTCGGGGCCGGCGCGGCTGCCGGGCCGGTCACCCGGCTGGCCGTCGAACGGGTCCTCACGGGCACGAGCGGTGACGGCCCGCTCAGGGGTTATTCCGTATCGGAGATGGCCGACGTGGTGTCGGCGGTCCTGCGGACCACCGGGCTCGGCCGGGCTCTGTGCCCCGTGGTGCTGGTCGTCGGGCACGGCTCGTCCAGCCTCAACAACCCGCACGAGTCCGCGCACGACTGCGGCGCCACCGGTGGCGGGCGTGGCGGTCCGAACGCGCGCGCGTTCGCCGCGATGGCCAACCACCCGGGGGTGCGCGCGAACCTCCGCGATCGGGGGATCCACCTGCCGGAGGGCACCTGGTTCGTGGGCGCGTACCACGACACCTGCGACGACTCGATGACCTACTACGACGAGGACCTGGTGCCCGAGCGGTGCCGCGCGGAGGTCGGCAGGGCTCAGCAGGCCGTGGCCGCCGCGTGCGTCCTGGCCGCGCACGAGCGGTCCCGCCGTTTCGAGTCCGCGCCCGCGGATCTCTCGCCCGGTGACGCGCCGGTCCACGTCGGGACCCGCGCCGTGGACCTCGGGCAACCCCGGCCCGAGTACGGGCACGCCACGAACGCGGTGTGCGTGGTGGGGCGGCGCTCGCGGACCCGCGGGCTCTTCCTCGACCGGCGGGCCTTCCTCGTCTCCTACGACCCGGACGGTGATCCCTCGGGGGAACTCCTGGCGGGCCTGCTCCTCGCGGCGGGGCCGGTCTGCGCCGGCATCAACCTGGAGTACTACTTCAGCCACGTCGACCCGGTCGGCTACGGCTGCGGGACGAAGCTTCCGCACAACATCACGGGCCTGCTCGGCGTGATGGACGGGCACGCCTCGGATCTGCGGACCGGGCTTCCCTGGCAGATGGTCGAGATTCACGAGCCGGTACGCCTGCTGCTGGTCGTCGAGGCCGAGCCGGAGCGCCTGGCGGCGATCCTGCGCACCCATCCCGGCCTGAACCGGCTCGTCGTGAACGGCTGGATCCGGCTCGTGGCGTGGAGCCCGGACTCCGGCGCGATGCGCGTGTTCCGCCACGGCGCCTTCGTGCCCCACATCCCGGAGACCACCGCGTTCCCCGTGGTGGACCGCTCCGCGCGGTTCTACGCGGGCGAGCGCGGCCATCTGGGCTGCGCCCACGCGATGGCCGCCTTCGAGGCGGAACCCCCCGAGGCCTGCGACGTGTTCGACCCGATCGGTGCCCCTGTCGTCGGGCACGAGCCGGCGGGTCACGGGCAGCGGACCCGGGAGCCGCGGTGAGCCTCGCGATACACCGGTGTCTGCTGATCGCGATCGCCGGGCTGCCCCTCGGCGCGTTCCTGCTCCTGGCCGCACTCGCCTGGTGGGGCCGGGTACGCGCTGAGCGGACCGTCTCAACGATCGTCACCGTGGCCTTCGGGCTCGCGACGGTGGCAGCGCTCGTGCTCGCCGTCACCGTGACGCGCGGCGACCGTGCCCTGACGGTGCCGGTGCCGGCGGGCGCCTGGTTCGGCGGCGGAGAGTACGGGTTCCACCTGCTGCTCGTGGGTGACCGGCTCTCGCTTCCCTTCGCCGCCCTCACGGCGCTCCTGGTGGGTCTCATCGGTGTCTTCTCGCAGCGCTACCTGCACAGGGAGCCGGGATACCTGCGGTTCTACCTGCTTCTCGCCCTGTTCGGGGTCGGCGTCGAGACCGTCGCCCTGTCGGGCGCGCTTGAGCTCGCCTTCGCGGGCTGGGAACTCGCGGGGCTGGCCTCGGCGCTGCTGATCGCCTTCTTCCACGAGCGGAAAAGGCCGGTGGAACACGCCCTGCGTGCGTTCCTGACCTACCGGGCGTGCGATGTGGGGCTGCCGGCCGCCGTCGTGTGGCTGCACCACACCACCGGCGTTTCCACGGTCACCGGCGTCCTGCGCGACGGAGGGTGGGCGGGTTTCGAGGCGCCCGCGACCACTCAGGACGCGGCCCTGATCGGGATCCTGCTGCTGTGGGCGGCGATGGGGAAGGCCGCGCAGGTGCCCCTCGGGGGATGGCTGCCCCGCGCCATGGAGGGGCCGACGCCGTCGAGCGCCATCTGCTACGGAGCGGTCTCCGTCAGCATGGGCCCGTACCTGCTGCTGCGCACCGAGTCCGTGTGGGCGGGGGCGACGGCGGCGCGGATCGCGGTGGTCGCCGTCGGCGCGCTGACCGCCGTCCACGTCACCCTGTCCGGACGTGTCCAGACGGACATCAAGAGCGCGCTGGCCTACGCCTCGATGACCCAGATCGGAATGATCATGGTCGAGGTCGGACTGGGGCTGCGCTACCTCGCGCTGGCACACCTGGTCGCGCACGCCGTGTCGCGCAGCGCCCAGATCCTGCGCTCGCCCAGCCTGATCCACGACCATCACCACCTGGAGCGGATGACGAACGGGCCGCTACCGCGTACCGGAAAGCACCTGGAGCGCCTGATTCCCCGGGCGGCGCAGGCATGGCTGTACCGGTACGCGCTGGAAAGGGGCTACTTCGACGCCTGGCTGCGGGACTACGCGGTGGGCGGGTTCGTGCGACTGGTCCGGCGGGCCGACTCGCTGGACGATCGCTGGGCGCGGTGGCTGAGCTGTGGCCGAGGGGAGCGGAAGTCATGATCGCACTGGTTCCGCTGCTGGTGGCGGCCGTTCTCCTGGCCGCGTCCTGCGCCGTCGCCAGGACCGTTGACCGGCGGCGCGCGCGCCACGTCGCGGTGGTCTGCGCCACCGCCGCCGCCTCCGTCGCGGCGCTGTCCGCCGCGCCGCCCCTGGCGGGCCTGCTCGCCCCGCTCACCGGAGGTCACCTGTGGGGTCTGCTCGTGGCGGTCGTGCCGGACGGTGCCGCCAGGTTCGCGGGCATCCTGACCTGCCTGGCCGGCCTGCTGGTGGTCGCGATGAGCCCGCTCGCCGAACACCCGCCGGCGACCCTGGCCCGGATACTGCGCCTGCTGGCCGCCTCGTCGGGTTTCGGGGCCGTGGGGCAGGGCGGGGCGACGGTCGCGCTGTGGGCGCTCTCGGCCTGGCTGGTCTGGGCCGAACTGCGCCGGTGCGACGACGGGCTCGCCCGCCTGTTCGCCGCCTACCAGGTGCCCGGCGTGCTGCTCCTCGGCGCGGGCACCGCGCTGGCGGCGACCGGCCACGAGGAGGCGGGGGCGGTACTCGTCGCCCTCGCGCTCGTGATCAGGCTCGCCCTGGTGCCCGCGCACGGCTGGTACCCCAGGTTTGTCGAGCGGGCTCCGATGGGGGTGGTGGTCGCGTTCGGCATCGCACCGCTCGGCATGCTCACCCGGCTCGACCTGCTCTCCGCGTTCCCCGCGCAGGAGGTCGCCTCGCTCGGTGTCCTGACCGCCGTCGCGGCCGCGGTGCTCGCGGTGGTGCAGGACAGGGCGAGGCGGGCGCTGGCCTTCCTCATGATGAGCCAGGGCGGGCTGGTCGCGTTCGGGCTCGGCGGCGATTCACCGATCGCGGTGTCCGGGGCGCTGCTGACCTGGCAGGCGTCGGCCCTGGCCCTGCCGGGATTCGCGATGTCCCTCGCCGCGCTGGAGGCTCGGCGGGGACCGCTGTCACTGGCGACCCCCGACGGGAACTTCGCCAGGACCCCGCGCCTGGCCGTCGCGTTCCTGCTGTGCGGCCTCGCGGGCGTCGGTTTCCCGCCGTCCCTCGGATTCGCCGGTGATCACCTGCTGGTCCACGGCTCGGTCACCGGTTTCCCGCCGGCCTGGCCCGTGCTGCTCGGTGTCGTCGGCATCAACGGGATGACGGTGATGAAATGCTTTCTCACCCTCTTCGCGGGCAGCCGCGCCCACTACGGCGAACGCGACCTCGTCCCGCTCGAGGCCTATGCCCTCACGATCGTCATCGGTACGCTCCTGATCGGCGCCGCCTTCCCGGTGACGCCGGGATCCGCGTGGTTCGGTGGCTCGTAAAGCGCGGCAGGGGGCCGTTCCCCGGTAAGGGGGCCGGTCGTCGGGTACTGCCGGCGGAGGTGGGCAGGAGGCTCCCGGCGTCGGCGGACTCAGCTCCAGGGCAGCGCGCCGCGCTCGGACCAGTAGCTCTCCGGGCTTTCCGCCAGTCCGGCGAGCCGCTCGTCGAGCTCATGGTCCCAGCCGGTCTCGACCGCGCCGAGGTTGTCGCGCAGTTGCCCGGCCGAGACCGCGCCGCTCAGCACCACCCCGGCCCACGGCCGTGCCAGTACGGCGGCCAGCGCGAGCGCGTCCGGTGTGGTGTCCCGCTCGCGCGCGGCGGCCAGGAGTGCGGCGGGTGCCGCCTGGGCGGTCAGCCGGCCGTTCGCCACGCCCTCCTTGACGATCACGCCCAGCCCCGCCTCGTGCGCCCGCGCGAGTGCCTCATCGGCCGAGCGCTCCAGCAGGTTCCACGTCGACTGCACCGTGTCGAACAGCCCGGCTCCGATCGCCCGGTCGATCGTGTCCGCCTGGCGCGGCCCGCTCGTCGACAGACCGATCGCCACTCCCTCGGCCCGCAGCGCGCGCAGCCGGTCGAGCACGTCCTCGTCGTCGAGCACGCCGCTCTCCACGGTCGCCGAGTGGATCTGGTAGAGCGACAGGTGCTCCCCGAGCAGCGCGCGTGTCTGCTCCAACTGGACGCGCAGCCGGTCGGCGGTGAGTTCCTTCACCTCGTGCCGCTCGGCGTCCAGACGCCAGTCGCCGACGTAGGCGTATCCCCACTTCGAACCGATCGTGACCGCTCCCGGGGCGATCCCGCGCTCGCGCAGCCAGCCGGCGAGGAACTCCTCCGCCCGCCCGTACGAGCGCGCCGTGTCGAGGTAGCGCACCCCTGCCGCCCAGGCGGCGTCGAGTACGGCCCAGGTGCGTGACCGCATCACGGCGATGTCGCGGTCGTCGCCGAGGTCCTCGGCGCGGCCGAGTGTGATGTAGGCGGGACGGCCGAGTGCGGCCAGGCCGAGACCGACAGGTGTCACGGTCAGACCGGTCTGGCCCAGAGGGCGTCGGACCAGCGAGTTCATGACCGCCAATATATCGGCCGCCAGATCCGGGGGCGTCGCGTGAGGTGCCGCCAGGCCACTGGCTATACACCGAAATATCTGTATATGCAATTCCCGATAGTCAGCGGGTGTCGTTTGTTGCCGGACTTGTGGCCAATATCTGCAATATTAGGCTTTTTCGCCTGACTTCCTTTAGTTCAAGCAATTTCTGGACTTATAGCGTTCTGGGATTGAAAGTAGAAAGCAGCGTGGTCGGAAGGGATATGGAGATGTTCCGGCTGGAACGACCTTGGAGGGCGTATGGGGAAGTGGCGGGTCGCGATCGTCGCGGTGCTGGTGCTGTTCGTCCTGGGAGCGGCCGCGCCGCCCCAGGCGCCGGCGGGGAAGTCGTACGAGGTGTGGCTGGTCGACCAGTCCAACACCGACGGGCTCTCCTACGGCGGCGCGGTCAACGTGTACTCCGGAGCCGAGGTCACCCACCGGCTGTCGGCCGCGCGGCCCGTCCACGTCATAGACCTGAGCGGTGCGACCTCGTCCCTCTGCCTGGCGAGCACCGGCAGCGTCCCCGTACGTCCCCACATGATTGTTTTCAACAAGGCCGACACCCACGCCGCGCTCGCCTTCGTCGCCAGCGGTCACGTGGTCGTCTTCGACGCCGCCGCCCGGCAGCCGCTCGCCTGCTTCCTCACCGAGGCCGGAGCGGGAGGGGGCCGGCAGGCCCATGCCCTCTGGCCCACCGAGGACGACAAGTACCTCGTCATCTCCAACCAGAACGGCAAGAAGCTGGAGCGCATCAGCACCGACTACGCGTCCGGTGCCTTCGTCCAGCAGCCGGCCGCGACGATCGACCTGGCCGGATGCACCACCCCGAACGGGATACCGTGCCAGGCACCCCGGCTCCGCCCGGACAACGCGCCGATCTGCCCGTTCATCGCCTCGGACAACGGCCCGGTCTTCGTCAGTCTCCGGGGCGGAGGGATGCTCGTGGTCGACTGGCGCACGACGCCGATGTCGATCGTGGGGGAGTACGACGCGAGCAGGATCCCCGCGAACGGCTGCGGGTTCATCGAGGCCAAGGGGAAGGTCTTCGGGAACGGAGGCGGTGGCACGCCCAACCACCTCGACCAGTTCAGCGTCTTCCGGCTGCCGATGAGCGGTTACTCACCGGCCAACCCGCCGAACACCCCGGCGGTCCAGTCGCTCTTCAACGACGACTCGCCCGACCGCGACGCGCACGGCGTCCTCGCCTCCGACGAGGAGCGCTACGTCTGGGCCGGTGACCGCGCCGCCAATGTCGCCGAGGTCTTCGACGGGGCGACCGGCGCCCATGTCGGCACCGTCGACCTCGTCTCCCGGTTCAGCGCGGACCCGACGGTCGACCTCTTCGCCGTCTCGCCCGACCACGACTGGGCCTTCGCCTCGACGCGAGGGCCGATCCCGCTCTCCGGCGACCCGCACTCCTCCCACGGAACCGACCCGGGAATGCTGATCGTCAAGCTGACCGGAAACGGTAAGAAAGGCGTGGTCAAGGGCCTGACCCCGATCTCCAATGTGGACGCCGGCGGCCTCCAGCGCGCCGACGCCCACGGCATCCGTGTGCGGCGTACGGGCCCCGTCCGGGCGGCAGCTGATTCGGCACCGTAAAGCAGGATCACTATAAATGTAAATAATTAACACTTCTTTGCTTGTTGGCGATAATTCCCTTCTTTAGTCTGATATGTCGCTATGTGTTCTTGGCGGGGCGGCTGCTCAGGGCGTGCCTGCGTGGTGACCGCGGGGGTTCGGTCTCCGGGAGCGAGGCGGTGCCGGGACTCTCCGCCGCGCACCGGCCACGTGGCCACGCCGGACACGGTGGTCAGCGGACCGCCGGCCGCTCCGCCTCCTCCTTGGGGATGTCGTACGAGGCCGCGCAGAAGGTGCACTGCATCCCGTACCTCGTCCGCACCGGGAACAGCGGGACGAAGAACAGGCTGAACTTGGTCACCCGCCGCGAGAGCACCTGCGCCGCCGCGTTGCCGCAGTTGCGGCAGACCAGGGTCAGTACCCCGAGCCGGTGGACCACCGTGCGCAAACCGAAGATAAGCATCTCTCACACCTACCCTGTCCCGGCCGGTCAAGCGCGAGGGGACCCCCGCTACCCCTTGTCGCCCCCCTCGTTGGCGCCGCGGATGAAGTAACGCTGGAAGATCACGAAGATGATCGCGACCGGGATGGTGGCCAGCACCGCCGCGCCGAGTTTGAGCGGATACTGGGTGCCGACCCCGAGGGAGCCGCTGACCAGGTCGGCCAGGCCGCGCGGCAGTGTGAAGAGGCTGGGATCCTGGACGGCCACCAGGGTGTGCGGGAACTCGTTCCAGCTGCTCTGGAAGGAGATGATCGTCAGGGTGATGACAGCGGGGCGCCCCATCGGCAGCACCACCGACCAGAAGATGCGGAAACGGCCGGCCCCGTCGATCCGCGCGGCCTCCTCCACGCTCACCGGGATCGACTCGAAGAACTGCTTCATGATGAACACGCCGGCCGCGTCCGCGATCACCGGCAGGATCAGCGCGGTGTAGCTGTCGTAGATGCCGAACTGGTTCAGCACGAGGAACTTCGGGATGAACAGCACCACCCCCGGAACCGCGATGATCGCGACGATCGCCGAGAAGAGCGCCTGGCGCCCGCGGAAGCGCAGCCGGGCGAGCGCGTACCCGGCCAGGGAGTCGAGGAACACCCGGCCGACGGTGATGACGACGGTCACCAGCACCGAGTTGCCCAGCCACAGCGGCATGCCGGTGTCGGCGAACACGCGCTCGAAGCCGGCAAGCGTCACCGGGTCGGGGATCGGCGAGAGCGGGCTGGCCGAGGCGTCGGGCGCGGTCTTGAACGAGTTGGCGACCTGGATGACGAACGGGTAGAGGAAGACCAGCGAGAAGAAGACCAGGACGGCGTACCCGCCGAAGGTGGAGACCAGCGAGCGGATCCCGCCCGGCCGCTCCGGGCGGACGGGGACGAGGCGATTCTTGGCCGCGGACATCATGCCCTCCTCTGGCGCGGCGTGCGGCGTTTCGCGTTCCCGCCGTCCTTGTCGCGCATGACCCATCGCTGGAACGCCGCCAGCACCACGATGAGCACGAACAGGATGAACGAGATGGCCGCGCCGGAGCCGTAGTCCAGCTCCTTGAAGGCCGTCTGGTACGACAGGAAGGCCGGGGTCAGGGTGGTTTTCGCGGGTTTGCCCTGGCTCATCACGTACACCTGGTCGAAGACCTGCCAGGTGGCGATCAGGCCGAGGGTCAGCACGAGGAACAGGGTGGGCTTGAGCATCGGCAGCGTCACGTAACGCAGGCGCTGGCGGAGGGTGGCGCCGTCCAGCATGCTCGCCTCCTCCAGGGTCACCGGGATGTCCTGGAGCGCGGCGAGGAACATCAGCATGAACGTTCCCGAGGTGGTCCAGACGACCAGGATGATGATCGTGCACATGGCCACGCTGGGGCCGGACAGCCAGTCCCACCACGACAGCCCGAACGGGCCGCCGCCGGTCAGCGCCTCGGGGGGTGCCTCGGGATCGACCAGGCCGACGGAGCCCAGTAGCAGGTGCAGCACGCCCCGCGCGTCCGAGAACCACGGGGGCCCGTCGACGCCGACGAGCGCGAGCAGCCTGTTGACCGCGCCGGAGTTGCTGAAGATGAACAGGAACAGGACGCTGATCGCCACCGAGCTGGTCACCGACGGGAAGAAGAACGCGGTGCGGAAGAAGCTCTTGCCCTTGAGGATCCGGCGGTTGACGATCAGCGCCAGGCCGAGCGCCAGGACCGTCTGGGCGGGCACCACGATCAGCACGTAGTAGAAGTTGTTGCGCAGGCTCGTCATGAAGTTCAGGCGGCCCAGGTCGTCCTGGGTGAACAGGTCGGTGTAGTTGTCCACGCCGACGAACGGCACCTGCGCGCGGAACGGGCTGCCCTGCCCGTTCCAGTCGGTGAAACTCACCCACAGTGCCATCAGGATCGGCAGCAGCATGAACAGGGTGAGGATCACCACCACCGGCGCCACGAAGAGCCAGCCCGCGATGTTCTCCCTGGCCCTGTCGCCAAGGCGGCGCGTGGGCCGCCGCGTGGTGGTCGTTGTCTCGGCCACGTCAGTCTCCCTCACGTCCGGTGCGCGGTCCCGGCCCGGGGCGGGCCGGGACCGCGCACCGGTCTGACTCAGTTGCCGAGCGCGGCCTTGGTGTTCTTCTGCAGGTTCGCCAGGATCTTCTTGGGGTCGCCCGCGGGCAGCTGCTGGATGGAGGTGTCGAAGTCGGCCAGCACGCTGTCCATCTTGGGGGCGTTGACCGGCCCCTGGGCGTACTCGGCGCCGTCGACGAACGGGGCGTCCTCGGGGAAGGCCTGGACGAAGGCGTCCTTGGCCGACTGGCGCGAGGGCATCACGCCGAACGCCTTGGCGAAGGCCATCTGCTGGTCGGCCTTGGTCATCGCCTCGACGAAGGCGATCGCCTGCTCCTTGTGCTTGCTCTTGGCCGCGATGCCCCAGCAGGTGGTGAAGGACAGGGTGCCCTTGCCCTTGGGGCCGGCCGGCAGCTCGTGGGCGCTGTACTTGACGTCCGGGTAGTCGACCTTCATCGCGCCCTTGATCCAGTTACCCTCGATGGTCATCGCGGCCTTGGCCTTGCCGAACGCCTCGCCGCCCCAGCCCGCGTCCACCTGCTTGGGGAACCGGGCGAGCCCGTCCTTCAGCAGGCCCTGCACGTAGCTCAGGCCCGCGGCGTTCTCCGGGCTGTCGGCGATCGCCTGCTTGCCGTCGGGGCTGACGATCCAGCCGCCGGCCTCCACCATGAACGCGCCGACCCGGTCGCGGGTGTCGCCGATGACCAGCGGGGTGACGTCCGGCTGCTTGTCCTTGAGCTTCCTGGAGACCGCGGTGAGCTGCTCCCAGCTGGTCGGCACGTCGGCGTCGGTGAGCCCGGCCTTCTTCCACAGGTCGTCGTTGACGATCAGCGCCAGAGTGGAGAAGTCCTTGGGCGCGCAGTAGAAGGTGCCGTTGTAGGTGAACGTCTCGCGCAGGCCGGGGTAGAAGTCGGCGGAGTCGGAGATCTTGTCCGCGTATGGCTCCAGCGCCCCGACGCTCGCGTAGTCGGCGAAGCGCGCGGCGTCGACGTAGAACACGTCCGGCGGGTTGCTCCCGGCGAAGGCCTGGCCGAGCTGCTGGGTCAGGTCCTGGGCGGGGGTGATCGTCGCGGTGCTGCCCGAGGACGCCGACCACGTCTGGGCGGCCGCGCGCAGCGCGTTCGTCTCCGCGTCGCCGGAGGAGCCGATGAGCACCTGCAGGCTGGCGGGCCCGCTGCTCTGCGGGGCGCTGCTCTGGCCGGCGGAGTCGTCGAAACCGCTGCCGCAGGCGGCCGAGGCCGCCAGGGTGCCCACGGCGAGCGCGGCGAGTGCCGCGGTACGGAGGTTGTGCTGCTTGATCGGCTGTTTCATCGTGCTTTTCCAATCTTCCTGGGGGGTGATCTGAAGAAGAACCAGGTGGTCATGCGGTCATGCGGTCATGACGACTGCCGGAGAACCAGAGACGGCTGGAGCAGTACGTGCGTGCGGGGCCCACCGGCCTCGGGGGCGTCGGGGGCACCGGGGGAGGGCGGGTCGAACAGCCGGGTGAGCAGGCCGACGCAGCCGGCCGCGGCCTCGGCCAGCGGCTGGCTGACGCTGCTGAGCCCCACCGCCTTCGCCACCGGCGTGTCGTCGAAACCGATCACGCGGACCGGGAGGCCCTCCTCGCCACCGGCCTGTCCCGCGACCGTGAGACGTCCCTCGGCCGTCAGCCGTCCCGAGGCGGTCAGCTGTCCCGATGCCGTGAGGGAGCGAACGGCGTGCAGCGCGCCCAGGGCGAGCGAGTCGCTGGCGCAGACCAGCGCGGTGATCGGCTGCTCGGCGCGCAGCAGGTCGCGGGCCGCCTTCTCGCCGTCGGCCACCCCGTCGTCCGTGGCCTGGTCCAGGCCGGCCGGGTCGATCCCGGCGCCGACGAGGGCCCTGGTCCAGCCGGACCTGCGGTCGTCGCCCACGCCGGAGCCGGGCGGCCAGCCGAGGAACCCGATCCGCCGGTGACCCGCGTCGAGCAGGTGGCGGGTGGCCGCCGCGGTACCGGCCGCACCGTCCACGTCGACCCAGGGGTGCTCCGGATCGCCGGCCGCCTCCCCGCCGGAAGCACCACCCGCGTTTCCCGCGTTTCCCCATGGCCGCCCGAACGTGACGAACGGCAGCCGCCGCTCGCGCAGCCACGCGGGGCGGCCGTCGCCGTGGTAGGTGCTGGTGAGCACGAAGGCGTCCGGCTCGTGACTTCCGACCAGGTCGTCGAAGGTGTCGATCTCCGATCGCTCGTCGCCCGCCGCGTAGAGCAGGATCCGGTATCCGGCTCGGGCCGCCGAGGCGGTCAGCCCGTGCAGGAACCGGTCCAGGACCGAGCCGTTGATCCCGTCCCGGTCCGGCTCGATGCGCGTGGCGATCAGCCGCGAGCGGCCGGTCCGCATCTGCCGTGCGGCCTGGCTGGCCCGGTAGCCGAGCGCCTCGATGGCCTCCCGCACCCGGTCGCGGGTCTCCTCGCGGACCAGTTCGGGGCTGTTGAGCACGTTCGACACCGTCTGGCGCGATACCCCGGCACGGCGTGCGACATCGGTAATCGTCACCTTTGTAGCCATATGCGCCTTTCTGAGGGTTTGAACGTTCAAGAGGGGATGAGGCATGATTGGATCGTTCAAGTAAACGGAGTGTAATGATTGGATCGTTCAAGTAAAGAGAGTGTTTCGCAATGTGCACCCGCCGGCCGTCGTCTGTCAAGACGTCACCGGCTCGACACGATCTCAGGGAGTCAGTCGTGTTCGACGACGCCTCATCCCCCACCCCCCAGGCGGTCACGGTGGCCGATTCCACCGCGGCCTACCGCCTCCAGCCCCTGCTGCACGACCTCGTCAGCACCGTGCTGGCGCCGACCGTCGCGCTGAGCGGCGGCGACGGGCAGATCCGCCCGGCCGGTGTCCAGGGCGTGTTCCACGCGGACTCCCGCGCCCTGTCGCAGGCCATCCTGACGATCGACGGCCGGGAGCCCGAGGCCGTCGGCCATGCCCCCCAGGGGGCGGGCGCCACCAGGTTCGTCACGCTGGCCCGATGGCTGGGTGATCCCGTTCCCGATCCCACTGTACGGATCGAGCGATTCCGGCAGGTCGTACCGGGGGGCATGGAGGAGCGTGTCGAGATCGTCTCCAGTGCCACCGTCCCCGTCGCCGCCGTCGTGAGCCTGGAGCTGGGCTGCGACTTCGCCCCCATCGAGGTGGTGAAGTCCGGCGGTGACACCGTGGAGGCCTCGGCCGAGTGCACCGCGCCCGGTGAGATCTCCTGGAACTCCGGCGGCGTCCGGGTCGTGGTGACCGGTACGGGCGCACGGGCCGAGTCCGCCGGGTACGCGCGCACGGGTTTCCTGCGCTGGCCGGTCGAGCTGGCGCCCCGCGGCCGGATCACCCTGTCCTGGAGGGTCGAGGTGTGCGACCCCCAGGCCGTGGTGACCGCGCCCGATCGCCCCGCCGAGTGGGCGGTGGGGGAGGGGGCACCCCGGGTCGTCGCCGCCGACCACCGGCTGAGCAGGCTCTTCGAGCAGTCCATGGACGACCTGCGCTCGCTGCGGCTGGCCGAGACCGCCGCCCCCGGCGACACCTTCCTCGGCGCGGGAGTGCCCTGGTTCCTCACCCTCTTCGGGCGTGACGGCATCTGGGCCGCCCGGATGCTGCTGCCACTCGGCACGGAGCTGGCCATGGGCACCCTCCGGGTGCTGGCCCGCAGGCAGGGAACCAAGATCGACCTCGGCTCCGGCGAAGCCCCCGGGAAGATCATGCACGAGCTGCGCCGACATGAGTTCGCGGTCGAGGGCAACGGACTGCACCTGCCCGCCGCCTACTACGGCACGATCGACGCCACGCCGCTGTGGATCAGCCTGCTGCACGACGCCTGGCGCTGGGGTGCTCCCGCCGCGGAGATCGCCGCGCTGCTGCCCCACCTGGAGGCCGCCCTCGGCTGGCTCGGCGGGCACGCCGACCCCGACGGGGACGGTTTCATCGAGTACGTCGACACCAGCGGCCGGGGCCTGGCCAACCAGGGCTGGAAGGACTCCGGCGACGCGCTGCGCTTCCATGACGGACGCCAGGCCCAGCCGCCGATCGCCCTGGTCGAGGTGCAGGGCTACGCCCACCAGGCGGCCCGGCAGGGCGCCGACCTGCTGGAGGCGTTCGGCCGCCCGGGAGCCGCCCGCTGGCGCGAGCACGCCGCGGCGCTGGCCGAGCGCTTCCGGGCCCGGTTCTGGGTGGAGGGGCCACGGGGCAGCTTCCCCGCACTGGCCCTGGACCGGGACAAGCGCCCGGTCGACGCGCTGACCAGCAACATCGGCCACCTGCTCGGCACCGGCCTGCTCACCGGGGCCGAGGAGGCCGGGATCGCCGACCTCCTCGTCTCCCCGGAGATGGCCGGTGGCTTCGGCCTGCGGACGATGTCGGCGGACGCCGGCGGCTTCAGCCCGCTGTCCTACCACTGTGGGTCGATCTGGGCGCACGACACGGCGATCGTGGTCGCCGGACTGGCCCGCGCCGGGTTCGCCGAACACGCGGCGACCCTCGCGGAGGGGCTGCTCGCGGCCGGAGAGACGTTCGGCTACCGGCTGCCGGAGCTGTTCGGCGGTGACGACCGGGCGGCGCTCGGGCGTCCGGTGGCCTATCCGGCCGCCTGCCGCCCGCAGGCGTGGTCGGCCGCCGCCGCGGTGACCCTCGTGCACGCGGCGCTCGGCCTCTATCCCGACGTGCCCGCCGGCCGGGTACTGCTGCGGCCGCTCGCGGGCGCTCCGCTGGGACCGGTCTCGGTACGAGGGCTGCGGATCGCCGGAGCCGAGGTGGGTGCGGCCGTCGACCCGCAGGGTGAGGTCGTCGTGACCGGTCTGCCCGCAGGGATCTCCACCGAGCGGGCAGGCCGGGACGTGAGCTGAGCCCGGCCGTCGCCCCCCCGGGGATTACCGCCCGGGC